>DATKBQ010000528.1:0-15212 GCA_035546375.1 Planctomycetota bacterium
AGCATCGCCCTGTTCAGGCCCCGTCCCGGGGCCTGAACAGGGCGTTGTGCGGTGAAGCCGTGCAGGAAGTTGCGCCCGCCGATCGGGCCGATCTCGCCGCCAGGCCGAATGGCCGAGCCCGGCGGGCTTCAGCCCGCCGTAGCGCCCCGCAGGGGCGCCTTTGTTCCCCAGGCCCCTACCGCCTATCCTCGTCGGCTACGTAACCACCGTGTAACGCAAATCGATGAACTGTCGCGGAGACAATTCATCGCACCCCGATGACGCTCACCGCCCTTCTCCTCGCGGCCCTCGCGCTCCTGCTCGCCCTGCTCGCCCTCGCCCGCGCCGCCTCGGCCGCACGGCGCGCAGACGACGCCGCCCAAGACTCCCGCCGGCGCCTCGCCCAGCTGGCCACTACCCTCGAGTCCACCGAACAGAACCTCCGCCAGCTCCTGGCGGTCCTCGCCGAGGGCGGCGCCCTGACGCGGCCGATGGTCCTCGAAGGCCAGCTCTACCGGGACGTCTCCCCCGAGGAGGGCCTGCGCCTGGTCCAGGAATCCAGCCCGCGCATCCTCGACGTGCGCACGCCCCAGGAGACCGCGGCCGGCATCATCCCGGGCGCTGTCCTGATCCCGATCGACGATCTGGAATCCCGGCGGAGCGAGCTGCCCCGGGACGGGCGCAAGACCCTCGTCTACTGCGCCGGCGGGGGCCGCTCGGCGGCGGCCTGCGAGTACCTGAGTCGCGAGGGCTACGGCGAGCTCTACAACCTCGAGGGCGGCTTCACCTCCTGGAGCGGCCCGCGCGCGAAGCCCTGAGCAAGCGCGGCCGGCCGCCCCGGCTTCGTTGGAGCTGCGACGCCCTTCCGGCCGAAACCGATGCTGCCCGTCCCCGCTTTGGCCGCGGGAGGGCACCGGAGGACCACCCATGCTCGCCGTCGTAGCGACCCTCTTCGTCTCGTTTCCCGCGGCTCAGGCGCAGGCGCCCAGGCAAGAGGACTTCTTCGCCCTCGACTCCCGGGGGCTCGACCGCTTGGCGCCCGACTCGCGCGACCGGGGCGCGCTCGCGGCGCTTCGCGGGCTGCCCGGCTGGATCGCGGCCAAGGAGCCCTCCGCGCCGGCGGCGCTCCTCCTCGGCCTTCGATGGCTCCAGCAGCCGCTCTCCGTGCGGCTCCACGCCACCTCGGCCGGGGTCGGCGGGAGGATCGACGTCCGGTGGGATGGCGCCGAGCGCTCGATGGAGGAGCTCGCGAGCCTGCACTCCGCGCTCGCCGCGGTTGGCCTGCGGCTCGAGGACGTCGCCGAGGTGCCGGGCACCCTGCGCGCCGCCACGCCCGCCGGGCTGCTCACCGTCCGCTCGAGCCAGGAAGGCGAATCGTCGGTGCTCACGCTCGCCCTCGCCTGCGATGCGAGCGGGCCGCTCGCGCCGATCGCCGTCGAGCTGCCGGCCGGCGTCGAGCCGGGACTGGTCGTGCGCTGGGACGGGCGCGCGCTCGCCTCGGTCCTCGCGGCGAGCGCGTCGGCGGGCTCTCCCAAGGACGTGGCCATGAAGAACGTGATCGAGCGCCTCGGCTTGGCCGGCCCGCGCGCGCCGCGCAGGACGTTCGTCGCCTGCAGCAGCGCCGAGGAGGGCCTCTCCCTGTACACGGTCGAGGGCTGGGCGGCGTCGCCGGCCGGAGCGGGCGGCGCCGTGAAGGTCTTGCAGTCCGACTTGGCGCTCCTGCCCGAGGACACGCTGTGGGCGTGGATGGGGAACGTCCGACCCTCGGCGCTGGTCGAGCTCGCGCGCGCCTTCGACGCGGAGGCGCTCCACCGCGGGCTGCGCGAGTTCACCAGCGCTACCCAGCTCGACTTGACGCGCGATCTGCTCGACCCGATCGGCCCGGTGGCGGGCGCATGGGCCTCACGCGGGAGCGGCGGCGGCACGGCGGGCGGCTTGGTCTTCTTCGCGCGCTGCCGCGAGCCGGAACGGGTGTTGTCGTCGCTGGAGCGGGGCCTGAAGTCGATGGAGCGCGCCGCCGGCCAAACGGTGGTGCGGCACCAGAGCTGGGCTCACGCCGGAAGGGTGTGCACGAGCTTCGTCTTCCCGGGCCTTCCGGTGCCGGTGGAGCCCTCGTTCGCTTCCGTGGACGGGATCCTGATCGCGGCTGCCGGCCGCGGCGCGCTGAAGGAGGCGCTCGACCAGGTCGGACGCTCGCGCTCGATCCTGGATCACCCGCGCCTCGCGAAGCTGCCGGGCGCGGCGCTCGAGGGGTTGATCGGGCTCTCGTTCCTCGACGAGCCCGTCTGCCTCGAGCGCGGCTACTCGGCGTTCGGCATGGCGCAGGCGAGCCTCGCGAACATGCTCCAGGACGCCAAGGCCCCGGACCTGTCGCAGATCCTCCCGCGCTTCGCGGAGCTCGCCGCCGGAGCGCGACCGGGGCTCTCGCTCACCTATCTGCGCGGCGGCGACCTCGTCAGCGTGTCGAGCCACGACCGCTCGTGGGTCGCGCGCGCGACGGCTTCGATGGGCTCGCCCCTGGGCCAGCTCCAGCCGGCGTCGCTCGGGATCGTCGCCGCGGTCGCGATCCCCAAGCTGATGTCCGCAAGGCTCCGTGCGAACGAGGCGGCGGCAATGGCCACCCTGCGCGCGCTTTCCTCGGCCCAAGCCCAGGTGCAGGCCTCGGGTGTGATCGACTGCGATGGGGACGGGAGCGGCGAGTACGGCTACTTCGGCGAGCTGTCGGGCGCACAGCCCGTGCGCATCGCCGCGAGCGGCCGTCCGGCCGCCGGCTCGGCCAGCCGCGACGAGATGAACCCGCCGGTGCTCTCGGCGGCCTTCGGAGCCGTCAACGCGGCGAGCGAGGTGACGCGCTCGGGCTACCTGTTCCAGATCTGGCTGCCGGCGGCCACGGTAGGCGGCGCGACGGCCGGCGCGGCCGAGGATCCGGTCCCGGGCGGGAAGCGCTCCAGCCCGTTCCCCGACCCCGACAACAGCGAGGTCCTGTGGTGCTGCTACGCCTGGCCGGTGGCGGCGGGGCAGACCGGCATGCGCTGCTTCTTCATCAACCAGGAAGGCCACATGCTGCAGACCGCGAACGTCGGAGCGAAGGCCTACACCGGCCCGGCCGGCGCGCCGGGCTTCGACGCGGCCTTCTCGCGCCCGCGCGACATGGGCTCGCCGCTGGGCATCGGCGGCGTGCCGGCCAACGACCGCAACGAGTGGTCACCGGTCGAGTAACGCGCCCATGCGCGGGGGCGGCGAAGGGGCGTAGGTGCGATCGTAGAGCCAACCCGATAGGTCCCCAGGCAAACCTAGCAGGAAGCGGGGATGCGGCGAACGCGGCGCGCGGGCCGCGCCCTTGGCCGGCAGGGCACGCGCTGGCGGCGGTGCTAGTGTGGAATGCAGCGGCTCCTCCGCCGCCACGATGGAAGGCCACGAATCGCCTCTTTGGATCGCTCGGCCCCTCGAGGCCCTGCTGGGGCTCTTGCTGCCCTCCCGCGGCCAGCGGTTGGACGGAGCGCGCCACGGGCCCTGGGTGCGCTCGCTCCCGGGCGGGCGGAAGCTGAGCGAGTTCGAGTACGAGCGCGGCCTGCGCCACGGCCGCGCCACGCGCTGGTATCTCGACGGCCGCAAGCGCTACGTCGGCCACTACGTCCGCGGCAAGAAGACCGGAGAGTGGTTCTACTTCCGGCGCGACGGCAAGCTCGACGGCGCGCGCACCGGCCAGTACGAGAACGGCCTGCGCTTCGCGGCGCTGAAGGGTTTCAACGACTGGAATGCGTAGGCGCCAGCCGACCGTGAAGCCCGAGCGCGCTCGAGTGGCGCCCGCAAGAACCCGCGCTGAGGCTGGTCCCGGGAACTGCGAATGGATCCCCCGTTACGACCCGATTCGGCGCCGCCGGACGTGGTCGTAGCCGCGCATCGCGGCGAGCCCGGTGGATTCGGGTGAACGAGCCCGCACGGAAGGATCGGCCGAGCCTTCGAGGCGCTCGCTCCCAGGTCTTCAGCGACCTCCTCGGCGCGCGACCTTGACAGGGAACCACCCGTCGCGGATAGGCAGGGAATGGCGGAGCCCCCCGATTCGCTCGAGCTCGACCTCGCCTTCGCCATCCAGGCCGCGCGCTGGGCCGGCCAGCGGGCGCTCGCGCTGCGCGAGAGCGGACGCTGGAGCGGCGAGAACCTCGGCGACGTGGCCGACCAGGCGTCGGATGCGCTGATCCAGGGTCTCTTGCGCGGCCGATACCCCGCCGACGGCGTGCTCAGCGAGGAGACGCGCGACTCCGAGGAGCGACTCGCGAAGGAGCGCTGCTGGATCGTCGACCCGCTGGACGGCACCCGCGAGTTCGGCGAGGGACGCGCCGACTGGGCGGTGCACGTCGCGCTCGCGGTGGGCGGCGTCTGCGCCCTCGGCGCGGTCGCCTTGCCGGCCCACGGCAAGCTCCTCTGGGGCTCGGCCCTCGAGCCGCGCCGGGCCGGGATCGAGGGGGGCGGCGAGCTGATGAGCGGCGCCAGCCAGGGCCCGTCGCGCCCGCGCGTCGCCGTGTCGCGCTCGCACACCCCGCGCTGGATCGAGCGCTTCGAGCGCGAGATCGGCGCCGGGGAGTCCATCCCCGCGGGCAGCGTGGGCTTCAAGGTGAGCCTCTTGCTGCTCGGGCAGGCGGACGTCTACGTGCACCGCCGCGGTCTCAAGGAGTGGGACACCTGCGCGCCGGAAACGGTCGCGCGCGCCCTGGGCTGGAGCGTGTGCCGCCTGAGCGGGGACGAGCACCGCTACAACCAACCCGACCCCATGTGCAACGAGCTGGTGGTCTGCAGGCCGGCTTGGCGCGAGCGCGTCTCGCGCGCCCTCGCCTCAGCCGGCGCCTTGCAGACCTGACCGCGGAACTGCCCTACGCCTCAGGGCTTGCGCTCGAAGTTCCTGCGGCTCACCTCGTCGAGGAAGGCGTCGACGTCCTTCATCGCCTGATCGCGCGCCTTCCCGTAGCGCTCCTGGACCTTGCCGACGAGCTTCTCGCGCTGCCCCTCGATCTGGTCCAGGTCATCGTCGGTGAGCTGACCCCACTTGCGCTTGACCTCGCCGCGGAACTGCTTCCAGTTCCCTTTGAGAATGTCCGTGTTCATTCGCGTCACCCTCCTGCGTGGTTCACGCCGTCGGCCGGCGCACCAAGCCGGTGATCAGGGAGATCAGGAAGATCGCCAGGAAGACCCAGAAGAGGATCACGGCGATGTTTGTGAAGGTCCCGGCGAGACCGCCGAAGCCGAGTGCGGCGGCAATCAGCGCGACCACGAGGAATGTCAATGCCCAACCCAGCATGGGTGCCTCCTTGAAGTTTCTGCGAGTGCAGCCGCAATCGCCCGATGACCCCCGATTACGATCGGCAGCCTCGGGGCTCTGCCTACTCGATGAGCTGGATACGCCTGGGCGGGGGGGCCATTTCAGCCCCCTTCGCCGCAACCCGCGCGCGGGAAGCCCCTTACGCCGCGTTCATATGCGCGGAGCCCGGGTGGCGGCCTCGAGGAGCTCGGCCAGCGCCTCGCTCAGCTCGCGCGCCGCGCACGGCGCGAGGCGCGGTGACAGCGCGTGGGCGAGCTCGGCGGCCATCGCCAGCGTGCGCTCGCGACCGCCGCGGAAGCTTGCCCACAGAGCGTCGGCGTCGGCGGCGTCGCGCAGCTCCAGAGCCAGGCTTCTCCAGTTGTGGACCTGGTCGGCGGCCTTGACCGCCGCGGCCCCAGGGCAGAGCTCCGGAGCGTGACGGATCGCCGCGCGCTTGCGCTCCTCCCAACTCTGCGACTTGTCCTCGCTCACCTCGCGCACGATGCGCGCGACGTCCGGGCCGAACTCGGCAGCCACGCGCTCGTGGCTCCAGCCCGGGCAGTCCTCGACCACGTCGTGGAGCAGGCCCGCGAGGATCTCCTCCTCCGATCCGTCCCAGCGCGCGACGATCAGCGCGACCTGCATGGGATGGGTCGCGTACGGCGTCGCCGTCGAGCCCTTGCGGAACTGGCCCTCGTGGGCCTCGAGACAGGCGAGCAGCGCGCGCTCGAGGGATGCCAAGAATCTCCGCGCCGCACGCTCCCGGTGGCTCATCTCCCGGCGGCTCATCTGTGGTGCTCGCCCATGCGCCTGTCGTTTCGCACGATCGCCTCCGCTAGATCTGCACCCCGAGCGGCTTGATCGCGAGCGCGCCGAAGACCATCGAGGCGACGAGGAACGTCACCAGGATCCCCAGCTCGCCGTCGGGAAGCCAGCCCAGCCTGCGGTAAGGATAGCCCAGGGCGATCGAGCGGAAGGCCGAGCCGCTCTCCAGCGCATCCTCCGCCGGCCACAGGAAGGGCCAACGGTCCGGGTCGTGGAGGCGCCACCAGTCGCGGGAGGAGACCCGGCGCGGCTGCATCTCGCGCTCGCGCAGCGCGCCGGCGACGCAGAGCTTCTCCGCGCGGTCGACGCCGCCGTCCCGCCCCGGGAGCTCGAACACCAGGGCGTGCACGCCGGGCGCGACGGCGACGACCTCCATGAGCGCGCGGCCCTCCGCCGGCGAGCGCACCAGGGGCGAGAGCGCGCGCAGGCCCGCAGGCAGCTCCACGCGCAGGTCTGCGATCTCGCCGCGCCGCTCCGGCCAAAGCTCGACCTCGACCAACGTCCCTTGGCCCGGCAGCAGCGCTGCCGTGTCCGCACTCACCGGCACGGGATCGTAGGCGTAGCGCACCACGAGCTGCGCGGCGCCGATCACGAAGGGGATCGCCAGCGGCACGAACGGTGCGAAGTTCAGCCCCAGGTACTGCGCGTTGTGCAGCATCGCCCCCCCGAACGAGCGGCCGACGACGCGCAGGTCGTCCTGCCAGATCCGGATCGCGATCATGTGGGCCTTGATCCGGTCCTTGGCCTTTCGGATCCCGCCCTGCCAGCTGATGCGCTTGAAGGCCCACAGCGCGAGCACGCCGAAGATCCCGCTGAAGAGCACGAGCGCCGCCGGAGCTCCCAGGAGCTCCAGCGGAGCCAGCAGGACGTCGAAGGTCCTGTTCAGGGCGCCGTTCAGCAGATTCATGTTCGCAGCCGTCAGCCTGCGCTCAGCTGATGTAGCCCAGCCCGCGCAGCTTCTCGGTGATGTCCGCGTCGCTCTTGGCGCCCTCGAACTGGGCCAGCTCCTTCTCGACGCAGTGCGCGATGAACTCCTCGTGGCTGGCGTAGCCCGCGAGCTCGGCGATCTTCTTGCAGCGCTCGATCAGCTCCGCCTCCAGCTTGACCTTGTTCCCGCCTCCGAACATCCGTCGTCCCTCCTTGGTGTCCTTGCGGGCTCGTTCCGAGCCGCGCCGAGAAGCTCCGATCACTCCAGCACACGCCGGCCCTGCATGCCGGCGGCGGGCTCGATCCCATAGCGCGCGAGCACCTCGACGGTCAGGTCCGTCAAGTCGTGCTCGCCCGAGGCGACCTTGCGGTTCGACATCACCAGGCCCGGCACCACCTCAGGCGCCATCAGGTGGCTGCCGTTGAACGTGCCCGGGCGGTCGTTGTCCTCGAGCACGAGGTTCGGGACCCGGCCGACCGAGGCCTCGTCCGAGTTGCCGTAGCCGCGAGCGTAGCCGACGATCAGCTCGGGCGCCTCGGCCAGCCGCTCGCCGCGGTAGACCTCGCGCGCGAGGTCGCAGCGCAGGATGGGCCGGTTGCCGTTCGCCGGATCGACCACGGCCTCGAGCCTCCGCTTCAGCTCCGCGAGCAGCGCATCGGCCTCCGCGCCGGGCTGCACGATGCCGGACTCGTCCGCGGGCGTCGCCGGGTCGTCGAGCTCGCGGCCGGCCAGGTTCAGGTAGAGCGCGTTGAAGCCGACGCCGTAGGCCTTCGTGCGCGACCAATCGACCACCCCCGGATCGTGCACGTACACCGGCACGTGGCCGGGGTCCCCGCTCGGCAGCTCGCGCTCGCGGCCCTGCGCCAGCACGAGGTAGCCGTTCTCGAGCAGCCAGGTGTTCAGGTTGAACTTCCGGGCGTAGCTCGCGAAGCCGTGGTCGCTCATCACGATCAAGGTCGCGTCGGCCGGCAGCCGCTCGCGCAGTCGACCGAGCACGGGGTCCATGCGCAGGTACAGGTCGTGGATCGCCTCCTGCCACGTGCTGCCCGGACGCGCCGACCAGGACGAGGAGTCCTGGGCCGCGATGCGCGGATCGTGGAACGGGTGGTCGCCGTCGAAGTGGCGCCACAGCATGTGGCTGCAGAGATCGACGCCCGAGAAGTAGAAGAAGAGCAGCCCTCCCTCGGGCTTGGCGAGGTAGTGGTCGAGGGCCCAGTCCAGCATGCGCACGCCCTCGTCGTGGACCAGGCTCGCCTGCTGCATGAACTCTGGAGTGCTCAGGACCTCGGCCTTGAGCGCGTTCACGTCCTCCGGCATGCCCTGCGTGTAGAAGGTGCCGATGCCGCCGCCGCGGCGGTCCGCGAGGCGCGCGCTCGCGTCCTCGGGGGCGGAAACCGGCGCGACCGGGTCGGCGGGGTCGATGTTCACCGGCGAGGCGTACAGCTCGAGCTCGGGCTCGATCGAGCGCAGGTAGAAGCGCACGACGCCGCTCACCGCGTTCGCGCCCATGGGCAGCATCTCGAACGTGACCCGCGCGAAGTCGCTCCACTGGCCCGGGCTCAAGACGAGCTTCGTCTCGCCGGTGTCCACGGCCACCGCGCGGTTCTCGCGATCGACGAGCAGGGTCAAGGGCGCCGTGGCGGGAGGGTTGCCCTTGCGGAACGGGTTGGGCGGACCGGAGAGGCGCGTGTCGACCTTGCCGCCGAACTCGGTCACCGCCGCGATCCTGCCGCCGCTGATCCTCGCGCTCGCCGGGGGGTTCGTCGTGAAGAGCGTGAACTCGCCGTAGGCCGAGTCGAGCGCGGGCGTCATCATCCCCGAGAACGAGAGCCCGCGCGCCGGCTCGACCGGGAAGTTCGCCGGCATGCGCCAGATGTCCGCCGCCACGCCGTGCTCCGCCAGGATCGACCAGAAGGCCTTGCCGCTGCGGTTGGGCTCGACGCTGCCGCCGTAGGGAAGCTGCCAGTCGTCCCACAGCGGGAACGCTCCGCCTTCCTCGCTGCGCGCGGTCGCCGGAGCCGGGGCGCGGTGCATGGGATCGCGGTGGATGAAGTCGAAGATCCCGTGCCCGCCGGGGTCGAGCCCGGTGATGAAGTTCGACCAAGCGACGGGGCTCTGGGGTGGCGTTGCGGTCCCCAGCTCGTGGATCCCGCCTTCCTCCGCCAAGCGGCGGAAGCTCGGCATGCGCTCGGGGTAGCGCTCGATCACCTCGCGCAGGATCTGCGGGTCCATCCCGTCGATCCCGAGCACGACCACCCGCGGGTGCTCGGGGTTCGGCGCCGGGACGACCGGCCGCGCCGCAAGAGGCGCGGGTTCCGCCTCGCGCCGGGAGCTGCGCGGGAAGGCGGCGATCGCCATGGCGAAGATCAGGGCGAGCGCCGCATAGGCGGTCCAGCGCGGCAGCCTCAAGTGGCCACCTTCTCGCGCGCCGGCCGCGGCGGGATCACCGGCGCAGGTCGGTCGGCGAACAAGGGCTTCCCCTGCATGTAGCGCGGCACCTCGAGCCCGAACAGGTCGAGCACCGTGGGCGCCATGTCGATCAGCCCGGGGTCCTCGGCGGTGATCCGGCGGTTGCAGAACAAGACGCCGGGCACGAGCCGCGGGTCGACGCAGTGGTCGCCCGACCAGGAGCGCGTGTTGTCGCTGAATACCTCCGCCGAGACCGCGCCGGTCGCGCAGTCCCAGGAGTGGCGATAGCCCTCGTGGTAGCCGATCAGGAGCTCGGGGGCCATGTCGACGTAGGGGCCCGCGTGGGTGTCGCGGGTGATGAAGGCCTCGCGCACGACCGGCGAGCCGTCCAGCGGATCGCGCAGGGCCTCCAGCCCGCGCTTCAACTCGCGGCACAGCTCCTTCAGCTCGCCCTTCTGGACGATGCCCTGCGCCTCGCGGCCGGCTCGATTCACGAACAGGCCGGTCAGGCCGAGGGTGAAGGCGCGCGTCCGCGACCAGTCGACGTTCGCGAACCAGTCGGGCGAAGTCTCGGCGCCCTCTCGGAGAACCAGGTAGCCCTTGTCGCGCAGCCAGGTGTTCAGGTTCACGCCGCGGCGGAAGTTGGTGAAGCCGTGGTCGGAGATCACCATCAAGACGGTGTCGCGCTCGTCCCCCAGGCGCTCGCGCAGCTCGCCGACGAGCTCGTCCATCCGGCCGTACATCTGGGCGATCACGTCCTTGTAGCGCTCCGTGTCCTTCCCTCGGTTGGCGGGGTGCGAGGGATCGAGGTAGCGCCAGAACATGTGCGAGATCCGGTCGGAGGTGTCGAAGACCACCGTCGTGAACCCGCGCCTGGACTTGTCGAGGGCGTCCCAGAGCTGCCGCTTGCGCTCCTCGAAGTAGAGCCAAGCCTGCTTCAGGAACGCCTCCTCGTCGATCAGCCGCTCGTTGAGCGCCCAGGTGTCCTCGGCCAGGCCGAGGGTGCCGTACAGCCCGTGCATCTTCGCCAGGTAGATGGCGTAGACGAAGGGGTGCGAGATCGGGATCGCGGGCTTGTCGGGGTTGACCTGGATCGGCGTGCAGTAGAGCTCGAAGTCCTTCTCGTCCCAGGTCTGGACGTAGAGGCGCGCGATGCCGGTGACGCCGTGGAAGGGCACGACCAGCCAGGGGGTGTACTCGCGCAGGCCGACCTCCGCCGTCTGGGCGCCGACCTCGATCTTGGCGCGGCGCCGCTCGGGGTCTAGCTCGACGCGGAACGGGCACTTCATCGGGTGGCCGTCCTTGCCGCGCGGGCCGGTCAGGTGGCTCTCGACGATGCCCTCCTTGACGCGGATCTGGTACTGCTGGCCGCCGATGTGCGCGCCGGCGGGCCGCAGGCGCGTCGAGTAGAAGGAGAACGAGCCCTGGGTGCCCTGGAGGTCGGGGACGCACATCCCAGAGAGGAGCGTGCCGTTCTTGAAGCGCTGGGGCGGGAACGTGATCGGCACGCGCACGATCGAGGACCACACGCCGCTCTCGCCGAGCAGCTTCCAGAAGGGCTGGCTCTTCTGGAGGAGCTTGTAGACCGCGCGCGAGCCCAGCGGCACGCGGGCGAAGCCGAGGTTGAGGGTGCGCGGCAGCGCCTTGGTCTCGGCCGAGCTCAACAGCGGCAGGTAGCTGCAGGGGTCGCGCGTCAGGAAGTCGTAGATCGAGTGGCGGGACGCGTCGACGCCGGTGGTGAAGCTCGACCAGGCGACGGGCGAGATCGACGGACAGGCCGTCGCGAGAGGCGCGAACGAGCCCTCTTCGGCGAGCCGGGCCAAGTGCGGCATCCGGCCCTCGTCCATGAAGCGCCGCGCGAGCCGCGGGTCGAAGCCGTCCAGACCCAGGACCACGACCCGCTTGACCTTGGCCCGGCCGCGCCCGCGGCGGGTGACCAGGCGGACGGTCGCCTTCAGCGGCCAGAGGAGGAGGACGCCGATCGCCAGGAAGAAGGTCCCGACCAGGACCAGCACGCCGCCCGCCGCCGCGAAGCCGACCCCGGGGCCGATGTACGCCAGCGGGCCGGCGAAGGGCTCGGCCAGGGCGGCGGGGGTGAGCAGCGCTCCGGCCAGCGCCGCCGCGGCGATGCGCGCCGGGCGACTGCCCGTCGGGGTGGATCCTAGGGGTTGCACTGGGGGAGGTTTGGAGTCTCGAGGGGCGCGGGTGCCGCGGGGTCTATCGGCCCGCCCCGTACCGCCCTGGAGGCGTGGCGACCGGAACGGCGCATTGTAAGCCTAGCTCCCGACGCGCGCTCTCCGGCGCGCTCACCCGATTCTCTCGGTCTCCGGCAGAATGGACGGCTCCGCGCTCGTCCCGCCGCGAGGAGTCGATCGAGCGGGCGAACGGAGCGCGGGCGTGACGGCGGGAATACCTCGCCGGCCGCCGAGAAAGGAGCAGCTGCAATCGATGCCCACCCCCCGGCCAACCCTCTCCCCCCTCACCCGCACCGCGGCCGTGGCGCTCTTCGCCGGCGCCGGCTCGGGATCGCCGCAGGAGGCGAGCGAGCTTTGGATCCCGCCCCAGCCGACGAACCTCGCCGTCTTCCACAGGAGCGGGCAGAGCTTCGTGACCTGGGCCGAGCGCGCGGAGATGGCCCGCGAGCGCTATCGCGTCTACCGCGCCGACCATCCGATCGACGCCGCGAGCCTGCCCCAGGCGACCCTGCTCGCCGAGGTGGCCGAGGGCTCCTCGAGCTTCTTCGCCGACCGCTACCAGAAGGAGAAGCCGCTCTGGCTGCCGCGCTACGTGCAGCGCTTCGTGATCGAGGACGACGGGCCCGAGCTGGACCCCGACACCGGCCTCCTCGTCTGGACCCTGGATCCGCAGGACTTCGGCGGGGGTGGATTCGGCGACGCGTGGTACGCCGTCACCGTCGTGACGGCGAGCGGGTTCGAGAACCGCGTGGACTTCAGCGCAGCCAACTCCATCGGGCCGCTGGCCGAAGCGCTCGGCGATCCCTTGCCGGTGCGGGTCGGCACGTTCACCGGCGGGCTGGCGCGCGTGTACATCCAATACATGGACCTGCGCCGGTTCAACCCGACCTTCCATGCGCCCAACCCCACGAACGACTTCTACGGGCTCTCGCCCCTCGCCCACGGGGTGCCGGGCTCGATCCAGTACGCCTACACGTACTCGGTGGTCGAGCCCGACCCGGCCGTGTGGCCTGCCCCGACGGGGGGACACTGGCCGGTCGTGCTCGTCCTGCACGTCAACGGCCACAACCGCTATCCGCCCGACATCGGACCGACGAAGCACGCGGCGGTGGAGGTGCGCCCGATCGACATCACGGAGACCTGGTGGTTCGGCTTCGCGCAGAACACGGACTTCAGGAAAGCCGAAGTGGCGGCCGGCGACACGATCGTCAACTACACCGAGCGGCGCGTGCTGCGCATGCTCTTCGACGCGCTGCGCGATCCGGTGCTCGAACCCGGGCTGGACATCGAGCGGATCTACGTGAGCGGACACTCGATGGGCGCGTCTGGGGCGCTGGCCTTCGCCCTGCGCTTCCCCGGCGTCTTCGCCGCGGCCTACGCGAGCAAGCCCTTGACCGACTACAAGAGCACGGGCACCGCCGGAGGCTTCGATTGGCGTCCCGAGTTGGCAATCAAATGGGGACAGCCGGCGCTGAACCTGCCGGTGGAGATCGGCGCCCCGTCGGGGTGGGCGGACCACCTGTCCGCGTACGCCGGGACGGGCGTGTGGGATTGGCAGGACCACCTCGCGCAGGTCCAGATCCGCCAGGGCGACGAGATGGTCCCGCTGGGATTCGCCCACGGGATCGACGACACGGTGATCGAGTGGCCGACGCAAGGACAGCCGGCCTACGGAGCCTTCGACGCCGGGCGGCGCGCGTGGGGCGGGGCCGTGCTGGCGAACGGCCACGGTTTCGGCAATCTGCTGGGACTTCCGCCGAGCTTGGCCGCCGGACCGTCCGGGATGCCCTTCGCCGACCTCGCCGTGGTGCGCTCGGAGAGCGTGCCCGGCCTCTCGGGCGCCAGCTCGAACCCTCCGCTGCCGCCGTCGGGCCCGGGCTTCTACAACGCGAACGTCGAGTGGTCCTCGAGCTGGAACTCATGGGACGGGCCGCCCGTGGACACGCCGCAGGCCTGGCAGGTCTCGCTGCGCACGCTGGACGGGTCGACGGAGTCGGTCGAGGTGACGCCCCGCCGCTTGCAGGCGTTCGCCGTGGAGCCGGGCAGGACGTATCGCTGGGAGAACCGCCGCGTCCTCGATTCCGCGCTCGTGGCGTCGGGCAACGTCCAGCCGGATTCCCATGGGCTCGTGACCGTGGGCGCCGTGGAGGTCACCGCTTCCGGGAATCGGCTCGGGGTCGTGCCCGCGCCGCCCGATCCGGTGCTCTCCACGGTGACGGCGGTGCCAGCGGCGATCCAGGCCAACGGGATCGACGTGTCGGTGATCACGGTGGTCGTGCTGGACCCCGGCGGCACTCCCCTTTCCGGCCAGCAAGTCGAGCTCTCGGCGAGCGGCAACGGCACCCTGATCGTCCAGCCGGGCCCTACCGATGCCAGCGGAATGGCGATGGGCACGCTGGCCGCGACCCAGCCGGGGACGAAGAAGCTCACCGTCACCGTGAATCCGGGGCCCGGGCAGGTCGTGCTCTCCACACAGCCGTCGGTCCAAGTCTCGCCCTGAGCGCGCGCGGGAAGGCGCCGCTCGTGCCCGCGGGCGCCGGAGGAAGGTCCTGGCGGCAGGGCCGTGAATCCTCCTGCGATTGCGACCTCGTATCCGAAAGGGGCGCTAGACTCGTTCTTTCGCCCCCTCCTCGACCCCCCGAGCGGGCGTTCTCGCCCCCCCCCACCCCCCCCACCCCGATCGCGCTCGCATGAACGTCGCCTTGCTGACCGCCCTCTCGTGCGCCCTGGCGCACCCTGCTACGGCGCTCGCGCTCCCCGTCTCCCAGGGCTCCGGCCCACCTCAACCGACGGGGCTGACGGTGGCCTACCGCAGCGGCCAGAGCTTCGTCACCTGGACCGAGCGCGCGGAACTCTCGCTCGAGGCCTACCGGGTCTACCGGCACGACCAGCCGATCGACGCATCCAACCTCGCCCAGGCGACGCTGCTGTACCAGGTGGCGGAGGGGTCCTCGCGCTTCTTCGCCGACCGTTACCAGCAGGTCGCGCCGATGTGGGTGACCCGCTATCTCGATTACTACGTGATCGAGGACTACGGGCGGCAGCTCCCGGCGGCCACGGGGCTGCTCGTCTGGACGCTGGACCCCCTGGACTTCGCCGGGGCGACTTCGGGCGCCGGCCACTACGCCGTGACGACCATCACGGCAGGCGGGATCGAGAACCGCGATGACTTCGGCCCGGGGAACACGTTCGGTCCAGTGAGCGAGATGGTCGACGATCCCCGCCCCGTGCGCGCCGGGACGTTCAGCAAGGGCCTGACCCACGTCTACATCCAGTACTTGGACCTGCGGCGCTGGAACCCGACCTTCCACGCGCCCAACCCGACGAACGAGTACTGGGGCCTGAGCCCGTTCACCCACGGCGTTCCGGGGGCGATCCAGTACGCCTACACGTACTCGATCGCCTTCCCCGATCCATCGATCTGCCTCTACCCGCCGCCGATCAAGCGGCCGATCCTGCTCAAGCTGCACGTGAACGGGCACAACCGCTATCCGCCGGACGTCGCGCCTGCGCCCGACTGCGCGGTCGAGATCCGGCCGATCGACCTGACCGAGACCTGGTGGTTCGGTTTTGCGCGCGA
>DATKBQ010000529.1:0-9700 GCA_035546375.1 Planctomycetota bacterium
CTCACCACCCTGAACATCTCCCTTCCCAGGCGACAGCGCGAGTTCGTAGAGACCCAGGCTGCTCGCTCCGGCTGCACGACGACGAGCGAGTACGTGCGGCGTCTGATCCACGACGCGCAGAAGCGGGCGGAGCAAGAGGACCTTGAGCGGAAGCTGATCGAGGGACTCGAGAGCGGAGATCCCATCGAGATCACTCCGGAGTACTGGGAGAAGAAGCGGCGCGAGCTCGTCGAGCGTCATTCCCGCAAGAAGCCGTGACGAACCTTCGGGTTCGTCCGGCGGCTGACCGCGACGTCGACCTAGCCGCCGACCACTACGCGCGCGAGGCCAGCCTCGACGTTGCGCTTCGTTTCCTCGCAGCCATCGAGGATGCGTACAGTCACATCGCAGGCCCGCTGGCCTCGGTCGACTCGTCTCGCGTGGTCAGCGACAGAACGAGACCGCGAGGGCGTCCGAGAAGTTCCACCCGAAATGTCCGCCGAGGGGATCGCGGAAGTAGAACTGGAAGTTCCAGGATGAGCCTTCGATCACTAGGCCGGGCCCGGACCCTGCCGGAGGTCCGGTGAAGTCGAGCGCGAAGCTCGCCGCACCGCTCGCGTCGAGCTGGAGCACGCCCAGGCGGAACAGCGAGCCTCCAACGCAGAGGATCCCGTCGCCGAAGGGCGTCGCGGCCTGCAGCTTGCCGTAGAAGAACAGACCGTTCTTCAGCGGAGGTCCGCCTTCGACGTGGAGCACCAGCGAGTTCGCGAAGAGGCTCGTCGAGCCGCTCGCGGAGATCGACGCGGAGAGGCCGCTCGAGTTCGGCAGGGCGGTGCAATAGCTCACCACGCCGTCGCATGCGCAAACGAACTCGTAGGGCCCGAGGTCGATGATGGGCGCGCTGCCGGCCCCCAGGTCGGGCGTGGCGGGATCGTCGGCGAAACGCGGATTGCCGGCCAGGTCGAGGATCGAGCCGCCCGCATGAGAATTCGAGCCGCGGTCGATGTAGGGCGACAGGCACGAGAGCGTGAAGTCATCGTCCGCCGTGCCGGGAACGCCGTCGGGGCCGAGGGGATCGCTCCAGCGCGGGTCCTGGTCCCAGGGCTCCTTCCAGCCCTGGACGGCGGTCGCCACCGAGATGGCGAGGTTGCCGTTGCTCTGCTGCTGGAGAACGCTCCCGCTCCCCGTGTTGCCCCAGAGGATCGAGTTCGAGAAGAAGGCGCCGAAGCCGCCGGCTACGGTCACGCCGCCGCTCGCTAGGCCGTGGTTGAAGGCGATCGTCGAGCCGATGATTGTCATGCCGGAGTACAAAAGGTTCACGCCGCCTCCACCTTGCGTCGCGACGTTGCCCACGACGAGGCAGTCCCGCATGGACGAGTCACCGTTCATCGTGAAGGAGATCGCGAGACCGGCACCGTACTGCGCCTGGTTCGCAAGCAGCCGGCAGGCGACCATCTGGAGAAGCTGCGAGTCCGCGGCGATCCCCCCGCCCTCGAAGCCGGCGCGGTTCGCGCGGAAGGTCGACCGCTCGACGAGCACGCCGCCGGCGAGGCCGCCGCCGGAAGAGCTGGCCTCGTTCTCCTCGACGAGCAAGTTGCGCAACGTAATGCCACCCGCCCCCAGGATCCCGCCGCCCCGCGCATCCTCCCCGCTGCCGTCGGCATTGCCGCCCCTGACGATGAAGCCGTCGAGGACCGTGCCGATGCCTTGCGCGCGCACGACGTGGTAGCAGTTGTCGCTGCGGTTGACGAAGCCGGGGGCGTCGTCGAGCAAGAGATCGCCCGAGAGCACGGTCGGGTTCGCGGTCCAATCGCGCTCGGCGAGCGAGGCCTCGGTGCCGGCGAACCCTCCGTAGAGCGCCACGCCGCCCGCGAGCTGGAACGAGACGGTGCGCGGGCTAGCGGCGGTTCCCGGACGGTAGGTCGCCTTCGCGACCCACACCTCGTCGCCCGGCTGCGCGGCCGCGAGCCCGTCTTGCACGGCCTGGAACGCGCTCGCCCAGCTCGAGCCGTTGCCCCCCGGCGCGGCGTCGCGGCGGACGTACCAGGTGCCGGCCGGAGCGAACGGGGCGAAGAGCAAGCCCATGGCGGCGGCGAGAAGCAGTCGGTGGAACGGGTTCATGGAACTCCTCCAATGAGTCCAAGGAGAGGCATTCGTCACGGATGCAGATCTTGTCACGCAGGGTGTCGAGACTAGCACCGACTCGGTCCGGCAGCTCCGATTGCCGCGCCAGGAGCGCGGCGGAGGCTCCTCGCTGTCAGCCTTCGGCGGGGGGATCCGCTTCGCTGACCTGCGGCCGGCCGGATGCCTGAGCTACACCCGCGCGAACAGGAACTCGCACGCGAGCAGGATCGCCGCCAGCACGGCGCACCCGAGCAGGAACGTCGCCAGCCGCCGCGGCAGGGCCCCCAGCGCGGCGCGGTCGTGCGCGTCCGCGTAGAACGAGCCGAGCAGGACGATCGCGAAGGACACGACCAGGAACAGCCCGACGTGCAGCGCGAGGTCCTTCACGCCGCCTCCCCCTCGCCCGCACCCGGGGATGTCCTCGAGCCCTGGGCTCCGCCGCCCTCCGCCGCCGCGCGCTCCTCGCCGCGCTTGGGCAGGCCGAACAGCTCGGCCTCTTGCCATCCGAAGACGTCGATCATCGCCAGCACGTTCAGCATCCCCGCCACGCAGGCGAAGACGAGACCCACCTCGACCAGCGGCAGCTCTCCGGCCACGGGCGCGTCGCCGACGATCAGCTCGCTCGCCAGCGCGGGCAGCCCGAGCAGGAACTGCCCCGCCCAGTAGTAGAAGTGCCGCTCACGCGAGAGGTTCGAGCCGTGCGCGAGCAGCGTGCCGAGCGCGAAGAGCCCGACCAGCGTCACGAGAACGAGCAACGCACGGAGGCGCCGGCCCTGATACAGGTGGCCGAGCCCGGGCACGAGCCACGCCAGGCCGACCGCCAGCGCGGGCCGGGCGCTCGCAGGCACCGATGTCGCGTGGGGCGCGCGGGGGAGCGTCGCAGGCATGCGCGCGAGCACGTGCGCGTGGACCATCGCGACGATGTTCAAGACGCCGCTGAGCGCGGTGAGCATGCTGCCGAGGCCGATGTACGGCGGGAACGGCCGCGGGTACCAAGGCTCGGGGCCGAAGCCGAAGCGCCGCAGCTGCCAGAGGAACGCTCCGAGGTTGCCTGCCTCGGGGCTGAGGACCGGCGCGAGCGCGCTGCGCAGCTCGGCGTCCAGGTACTCGAACGCCATGCCGTCGCTCAGCCAGAGCCCGAGCGCGTAGATCCCCTCGACGACGCCGAACACCGCGAGCGCCCAGAGCCCGCGCCCCAGGTAGAGGTGCCCCGCTCCCGGCAGGAACCAGGTCAGGATCACCGCCACGTTGGGATCCCCGCGGCGGGTCGACGGCGGCGGGATCTTGGAAGGTGCAGCGGCCATGGGAGCCGTCCGTCGCAGGCGTGGGTTTCTACCAGCCCGGCCGTGCCGTCGCCAGGAACCTTCCTCGGCACGGATCTCCCTGCCATGATGCCGCGCGATGGCCCGCGCGGGCGAAGAGGGCTGGCACGAGCACCGCCTGCGGGTGCGCTACGGCGAGACCGACCAGATGGGCGTGGTCTACCACGCCAACTACCTCGTCTACATGGAGGAGGGCCGGACGCGGCTGATGGACGCGCTCGGCTGCTCCTACGCCGAGCTGGAGCGCCAGGGCTGGGCGCTGGTGGTTCGCAAGGCCTCGCTGCGTTTCCGCGCTCCGGCACGGTACGAGGACGAGCTGAGCGTGCTCACGAACGTCCAGAGGCTGGGCGGCGCGTCGCTGACCTTCGAGTACCGCGTGCTGCTGGCGCGGGATCGCTCGCCCGTGGCCGAGGGAATGACCGAGCTGGCGTGCGTGGACCTGCGCACGCCCGAGCGCAGGCCGTGCCTCCTGCCCGAGCACGTCCGCTCCTTGCTCGGAAAGAGGCTCGGTCCGCCAGGCTCGGACTAGGCGACGGACGCCGAGGCTGGGTTCCTGCGGATGGCCCTTGGCCCGCGCCGGGGGCAGGGGCCCGCTACGCCGGGCCCGTTTCCCAGTCGGACTGGGGCTCCCTGGGGAGATCGCTCTGCGCCATGCCGTCGAACCCCGGCAAAGCCGGCGGGAGCGCCTCCTGCACGCGCTCCGCACACCCTTGGCAGGCGCTCCCGTCCTCGAGCCGGTTCAGGCGCGGGGGCGACCCCGCGGGCTGCCCGCAGGTGAAGCAGATCGGCTCGCCGGGGGAGCTCATCCTCCCAGGATCGGGATGCGCCGGGCTCCAGCTTGAGGGGGACCGGGGCCGATCCCCTACCTTCCGTCAGGGTGAGATTCCGGGTCCGTACCCCTGGCGGCAGGGGGCCTCCCGGGCTAGATTTGGACGGTCCCACGGGCGGCCGCCCCCTCGGGCGGCCTTCTTTCGGGGCCCAAATAGCACTAATTCGGTGCGGTTTTCACGATGCTCCAGCTCACGAAGCGAACCGAGTACGGCCTGATCGCCCTGGTCCACATGGTGGATCGGGATGGCCGTTTCGTGAGCGTGCGCGAGATCTGCGAGCGCTACCCGGTCCCGCGCCGCCTGGTGGCCGAGGTGCTCAAGGACCTCTGTCGCACCGAGCTGGTCGAATCCCAGCGCGGCGCGGCGGGCGGCTACGCCCTGGCCCGGTCGGCCGACTCGATCACCCTGGGCGAGGTCGTTGCCGCGCTCGAAGGGGCGCCGGCGCTGACCAGCTGCGAGGCCCTGGCGCCGGCCCGCCACGGCGAGTGCGGCGTCGAGCCGACCTGCCCGATCCGCTCGCCCATCCACAAGATCCGCCAGCGCATCTGGCACCTGATGGAGAACACCTCGCTGCGCTCGCTCGCGCATCCCGAGTCGGTGTCGCTCGGAGCGGCGCCCCCCAGCACGTCCTTCGAGCTGGAGCTCGCGAGCGCCTCGCTCGCCTCTCCCCCCCTCCGATGAACGCCACCACCTCCACCATGAAGCTGCCGATCTACCTCGACTACCAAGCCACGACCCCCGTCGACCCGCGGGTCGTCGAGGCGATGCTGCCGTACTTCCACGATCGCTTCGGCAACGCCGCCAGCCGCAGCCACCGCTTCGGCTGGGAGGCCGAGGAGGCGGTCGAGAAGGCGCGCGAGCAGGTGGCGCGGCTGATCGGCGCCTCGCCCAAGGAGATCGTGTTCACCTCGGGCTCCACCGAGGCCATCAACCTCGCGCTCAAGGGCGTGGCCGAGATGTACGGCGAGAAGGGCCGCCACATCATCACCAGCCAGGCGGAGCACAAGGCGGTGCTCGACACCTGCAAGCACCTCGAGAAGGAGGGCTTCGAGGTCACTTGGCTGGCGCCCGACCGCAGCGGCCGCGTCGAGGCCGCGCGCGTCGCCGAGGCCCTGCGCCCGGACACGATCGTGGTCGCCTTGATGTGGGCCAACAACGAGGTCGGCACGATCAACCCGATCCGCGAGATAGGCGCCTTGTGCAAGGAGCGCGGCGTGCTCTTCTTCACCGACGCGACCCAGGCGGCGGGCAAGATCCCGGTCGACGCCGAGGCCGACCACGTCGACCTCCTGTGTCTCTCGGCGCACAAGATCTACGGCCCCAAGGGCGTCGGTGCGCTCTACGTGCGCCGCCGCAACCCGCGCGTGCGCCTGGTGGCCCAGATCGACGGCGGCGGCCACGAGCGCGGGATGCGCTCGGGGACGCTCAACGTCCCGGCGATCGTCGGCTTCGGCAAGGCCTGCGAGCTGTGCTCGAACGAGATGGAGGAGGAGGCGCGCCGCGCCTCGGCGCTGCGCGACCGCCTCGAGCAGCGGATCACCTCCGCGCTCGACCACGTGCACCTGAACGGCAACCGCGAGCACCGCCTTCCGAACAACCTCAACCTGTCGTTCGCCTACGTCGAGGGCGAGTCCCTGCTCATGGGCATCAGCGACGTCGCGGTGTCCTCGGGCTCGGCCTGCACCTCGGCCAGCCTGGAGCCCAGCCACGTGCTGCGCTCGATGGCCGTCGGCGACGACCTGGCCCACAGCTCGATCCGCTTCGGGATCGGGCGCTTCACCACCCCCGAGGAGGTCGATTTCGCCGCCGAGGCGGTGATCGCGGCGGTCAAGCGCCTGCGCGAGCTTTCGCCGCTCTACGAGATGGCCCAAGAGGGCATCGACCTCACCACCGTCAACTGGCAGGCGGGCCACTGACCCGCCGCCCGAACCGAAGAGAGCCATGGCTTACAGCAACAAGGTCCTGGAGCACTACAACAGCCCGCGCAACGTCGGGTCGCTCGACAAGGCCGCTGCCAACGTGGGCACGGGCGTCGTCGGCGCGCCGGAGTGCGGCGACGTGATGAAGCTGCAGATCCAGGTCGAGGGCGACCGCATCGTGGACGCCAAGTTCAAGACCTTCGGCTGCGGCTCGGCGATCGCCAGCTCGTCGCTCGCGACCGAGTGGATCAAGGGCAAGACCCTCGACGAGGCGCTGGAGATCAAGAACACCCAGATCGTGCAGGAGCTCTCGCTCCCGCCGGTCAAGATCCACTGCAGCGTCCTGGCCGAGGACGCGATCAAGTCCGCCGTCGCGGACTTCAAGGCCAAGCAGAAGCAGGAAGTGGAGGCCGTGCAGCCGTGATCACGATCACCCCCAGGGCCGCCCAGGAGGTCAAGCGCATCCTGGAGGAGCAGAAGCTGCCCGAGACGACGGCGCTGCGCGTGGGCGTCAAGGGCGGCGGGTGCTCGGGGTTCAGCTACACCCTGGGCTTCGACGACCAGCTCGCCGAGACCGACCAGGTGACCCATGCGGACGGCGTCCGCCTGGTCTGCGACCCGAAGAGCTTCCTCTACCTGAACGGCACCCAGCTCGACTTCGAGGACAACCTGATGGGCCGCGGCTTCAAGTTCGGGAACCCGAACGCTTCCAAGACCTGCGGCTGCGGCGAGTCCTTCACCGTCTGAGCGGAGCGCGCCGCCGAGGAGCCCCCGAGGAGGAGGATGGCCGACTACTGCCCGCGCTGCGGGGCGAAGCTCGAGACTCCGCTCGGCTGCAATGCCTGCGGAGTCCTTTTTTCGCCGGAGAGTGCGCCGACGCCCTTCGAGGCGCTCGGGATGGAGCCGGTCTACCGCGTCGACCCAGCGGAGCTGAAGCGGCGCCTCCTGCGCCTGAGCCGCATGTTGCACCCCGACTACTTCGGCTCCGGCGGCGAGGAAGAGCGCCGGCTCGCCGAGCGCAACTCGGCGGAGCTGAACCGGGCCTTCGCGATCCTCGCCGACGACTGGAGGCGCGCCGACTGGCTCGTCGGCTGGCTGGGCGGTCCGGACGAGGCCCGCGAGCGCGCGATGCCGCAGGCCTTCCTGGCGGAGGTCCTGGAGTGGAACGAGGCGCTGGAGGCCGCCCGCTCCGGCGCGCCGGGCGGCGAGGAGCGGCGCGCCCTCGATTCTCTCGATGGCGAGCTGGGCGCGCAGCGCGAGACGGCCTTCGGAGAGCTGGCTTCGCTGCTCGATCCCCTGCCCTCGCGCGGCGATGCCGCACTCGTCAAGGCGCGCCGCCGGCTCAACGCGCTGCGCTACCTGGATCGGACGCTCTCCGAGATCGAGGCGCTGCGCCTGGAGGAGGCCACGTCGCGGCCCTGAGCCGCGCGCGGCACGCACGATGGGCTTCATCCCGCTCGACGTCCTGAACAAGCGCGAGGACCTGCCCGCGGTCGGGATCGACCTGGGCACGACGAACTCGCTTGTCGCGGTCTGGGAGGGCGGCCGGCCGGAGATCCTGCGCCCCGAAGGAGGCGACGGGCACGTGCCTTCGGTCGTGTACTTTCCTGAACGGGGCGCGCCGCTGGTGGGCAAGGAAGCCCGCGAACGCGCTGTCTTCGACCCGCGGCGCGCGATCTTCAGCGTCAAGCGCTTCATGGGGCGCGGGATCGCCGACGTGCTCCATGATCTGGGAACAGTCCCCTTCCCGGCCAGAGAGAGCGAGCACGGCGTGATCCAGTTCGACGTCGACGGCCGCCTGTGGACGCCGCAGGAGATCTCCGCGCTGATCCTCTCGCGCGTCGGCGAGGTGGCCGCGCTGGCGAGCGGCGGCAAGGCGCTCGCGCGGGCGGTCATCACCGTGCCGGCCTATTTCGACGACGCACAGCGCCAAGCGACGCGCGACGCCGCGCGGCTGGCGGGGATCGACGTGCTGCGCATCGTGAACGAGCCGACCGCGGCGAGCCTGGCCTACGGCCTCGACACGAAGCGCCAGGGCAACGTCGCCGTGTTCGACCTGGGCGGCGGCACGTTCGACGTCTCGATCCTCTCGATCGAGGACGGCGTCTTCCGCGTGCTCTCGACCCACGGCGACACGCACCTGGGCGGCGACGACTTCGACCGCGCCCTGGCGCGCGTCGCCAGCCTGGAGCTGGCTGTGCGGCTCGACTCGGAGACGCTCGAGGACGCTGCATTCCAGCAGGCGCTGCGCCTGGCCGCCGAGCGCTGCAAGATCCAGCTCTCCTTCGACCGCGAGGCCGAGATGCACCTCCAGCTCCCCGAGAGCGGCGTGCAGTGGCGGCGGCGCTTCACGCGCGAGGAGTTCGAGGGCGTGAGCGCCGAGCTGGTGGAGCGCACGATCGACTCGTGCCGGCGCGCGCTCGCGGACTCGAAGCTCGCACGCGAAGCGATCGACGAGGTCGTGCTGGTCGGCGGCGCGACGCGCACGCCCTCCGTGCGCCGGCGGGTCGAGGAGTTCTTCGGCCGGCCGCCGCACGCCGAGCTGAACCCCGACGAGGTCGTCGCGCTCGGGGCCGCGGTGCAGGCCCACGTGCTCTCGGGGGGGACGCGCGACGTGCTGTTGATGGACGTCACGCCGCTCTCGCTCGGCCTCGAGACCGTCGGCGGCGCGGTGGCGAAGATCATCCAGCGCAACTCGACCATCCCTTGCCTAGCGACCGAGGGCTTCACGACGTACGTCGACAACCAGACCGGGATCGACTTCAACGTCGTGCAGGGCGAGCGCGAGCTGGCCAAGGACTGCCGCTCGCTCGGCCGCTTCAAGCTGAGCGGCATCCCGCCGATGCCCGCCGGCCTGCCGCGCGTCGCCGTGCGCTTCCACATCGACGCGAACGGGATCCTGACTGTGACGGCCAAGGAGCAGTCGACCGGCGCCTCGGCGCACATCGAGGTTCAGCCCGAGCACGGGCTCACGGACGAGGAGGTCGACCAGATGCTCGCTTCGGCCTACGAGCACGCGCAGGAGGACTTCGACGCCCGCCGGCTGGCCGAGCTGCGTACCGAGATCGACATCATGGCGCGGGCGACGGAGAAAGGCCTGAAGAGCGCGCGCGCGGAGCTCGACCGCGAGACCGTGCTCGACATCGATGAGGCGATGGCGCGCGCCCGCGCCGCGGGGAGCGCGAACGACGTCGCGGCGCTGCAGCGCTCGCGCGACGAGCTCGAGCGCGCGACGCTGCCGCTGGCCGCCGTGCTGATGGACTCGGTCGCGAAAGCCGCCTTGAGCGGCAAGACCCTGGGCGAGGTGTGAGCGTGCCGGAGACCTTCACCTGGACCGACGTGCACGAGATCGGCTGGCGCCTGGCGGAGGCGCACCCGGACGTGGACCCGCTCTCGGTGCGCTTCACCGACCTGCACCGCTGGGTCATGGAGCTCGAGGGCTTCCAGGGCGATGCGAAGCGCTCCAACGAGTCGATCCTCGAGGCCATCCAGATGGCCTGGCTCGACGAGCGCGACTGAGCCGCCG
>DATKBQ010000530.1:0-6559 GCA_035546375.1 Planctomycetota bacterium
GCCCCCCGCGGACGCGGCGAAGAAGTGACAGGAGTAATGACCATGGCCAAGACTTCGATGAAGCTCGCCCTGCTCGCCCTCGTGGCGAGCTCCGTTGGTTGCTCGTTCTACGCGCGGAGCCCCGAGGACTATCGGGACGAAACCCAGAAGCTCCTCGACACCAAGGCTGCCGACATCAAGACCTGCTACGACATGGCCCTTCAGGGTCAGCAGGATCTCCAGGGCAAGGTCACCGTGGCGTTCACGGTGGAAGCCGAGACCGGCAAGCTCAAGGACGTGAAGGTCGACCCGGCTGGAACCACCGCCCCGGCGGAGCTCCAGACCTGCGTTACCAACGCGGTGAGCGGTCTTGCCCTCGCGCCGCCCGACAAGCGCGACGGTCAGGCGATCTGGATCTACGACTTCACCGCGCAGGCGACCCCGCCCGCCGGCTGAGGTTGCGCGGCGAAGCAGCGCGGCGGGCAAAGCCCGCTTTCAGGGAAACGGCCGAACGCCCCCTCGGGCGGGTCGGCCGTTTTTTTTCGCTCAATCTCCCGCCCAGGGCTTGCCGAGGCGCGTGAGCGCCTGCTTCGCCTCGGGTCGGTAGGGTGAGTCCTTGGGGCCAAGCCTCAAGAAGTGCTCCCAGTGCACGGCGGCTTCAGGTCGCCCGGCGAGCGCGCGCGCCATGAAGTGGTGAGCCTCCCAGAGCCAGCGCGGCGCCGACTCTGCCTTTTCGCCCGCAGCGATGGCCTTGGCGAGGTGCTCGCGACCGGCGTCGTTGAGCTGATTCGTGACGAGGAGCTTGCCGTAGCGGAAGCGCCAGACGGCGTTATCCGGCTGCTCCTTCACCGCCCGCTCCCACTCGACGAGCGCGTCGCGCTCCTTGCCGAGGTCGTAGTACGCGTCGGCGAGCGCGGCGCGCGCCTCGCTCCGTGACGGGTTCAGCGTGAGCGCCTTGGCGAGATCCGCGACGGCGTCCCGCACCGCGCCCTGACGCGCGCGAAGCACGCCGCGCTGCCAGTAGGCGTCGGCGAGCGAGCCATCGAGCTCGAGTGCCTTGGCAAGCTCGCGCTCTGCCTTGGGGGCGTTGCCGGCCTCGTTCGCCGCGCGACCGGCGTAGAGGTGGTACTCGGCGCGGTTCGGGTCGAGCTCCACGGCCCGGTCGAGCAGACGCTGGGCGTCCGCCACCTTCTCCCGGAGGAGCAGGCTCCGGCCGAGGCAATGATTCACCTCGGCGGAGTTCGGGCGGAGTGCGAGGACCTTGCGCAGGATCTCCTCGCCCCGATCTGCCTGCCCGGCAGCCACGCTGCCGCAGCCGGCACGCAGCATCAGCTCCGGATCCGTCGGCGCCTTGGCGAGCGCGGCCTCGTAGGCCTTGAGCGCCTCCGCGCCGCGACCCGTCGCTTCGAAGATGAGCCCGCGCTCGAGCGCGAGACCGGGGTGCTCGGGATCGACCTTCGCCACCTGGTCGAACACTTCCGTCGCGGCGGGGAAGCTCTGGCTGCGGCGGAGGGCCACGCCGAGCCGGAAGCGCGAAGCGAGATCCTCGGCGTCGAGCGAAAGCGCCCGGCGGAACTCCTCGACGGCCTCCGGATAGCGGCCCTGGAGGATCGCGAGATCACCGAGAGCGCGGTGGAGCGTCGAGGACTCCGGCAACTTCTTGCGCGCGTTCGCGAGGGTCTTCTGGGCCTGCTCGGCCTGACCGCGGTCGTTCTGCAGGATCGCGAGGGCGACGAAAACGTCCACGAGCTCCGGTCCCTGAACCGCCTTCTCGATCGCCACGTGGTAGGTCGAGCTCGCTCGGTCCTTGTCGCCGCTCGCCTCCAGCGCACGACCGAGCCAGTACGCGACGGTTGCGCTCGTCGGCGCCGTCTTGTGCAGCTGGCGCAGCAGCTTGAGCGCGTCCTCGATGCGGTCGAGGGAGAGCTTGGATTTCGCAACGCCCAGCTGGGCGACGAGGTGGTCCGCTTCCGACTGCAGGCTGGCCTCGAAACGCGCCACGGCTTCGGAGAAGCGACCGGAACGGAACTGAGCTTCCCCGAGGCCGCGCAGCGCGGCCGCAGCGCGTGGCTCGATCTTGAGGGCACGCGTGTAGGCGGCTTCCGCCATCGCCACGCGGGAGCGGCCGAGATGGATGTCGCCGAGCAGCGTCTCCGCGGCGACGAGCTCCCCCGGGCTCGCGTTCGCGGGCGATTTCAGGAGCGTCTGGAGCTCCGTCAGGCTCGCGCTCTCCGTCGCCTGTGTCCGCGCGCCGACCCGGGCGAGCAGGGTGCGTGCCCCGACGTGGCCGGGACTGCGGGTGAGCGTCAACCGCGCGGCGGCGCTCGCCTCCGCCATGTCGCCCGCGGCCAGCGCGGCGCGAGCGGCGCCGAAGGAGGCGCGAGCACTCGTCTCCAGCTTGTCGAGGGACTGGAACGTCGCGCGGGCGCTCGCAGGGGCCGCACCCCGCAGCTCGATCTCCCCGAGCAGCACCAGCCGGTCCGGATCGCTCGCGTTCTCACGAGCGAACGCGCGGGCGCGCTCCTCCGCCCGACCGAGCTGACCTTCGAGAGCGTCCCGCGCGGCGGAGGCCAGCGGCTCGTACGGCACGTCACGAGCGTCCCCGAGCTCCGCCAGCAGACCCTTCGCGCGAGCGTGCACGGCCGGATCACTGCCGAAGCGGAGCTCCCGGAGGTAGCCGGCGAAGGCACAGTAGGCGGCGAACGGCTTGTGGCGCTTCGCTCCTGCGCGCGCGGCCTCGAGCTCCTGCACGGCGACGACCGCTTCCGGCCAGAGGTCGCGACCGAACGCCTTGCGTGAGCGCCCCTGCGCTTCCGCGAGCAGCCGCGCGTGCTGGCCGGCGTTCAGACGGTCGCTGATCCAGTAGGCACCGTAAGGACCGGCGCCCGGAACGAACGACAGCGAGCCACCTCCAACGGCAACCACCAGCAGCCCCGCGAAGACGCGCAGCGGCCAGCGCCGACGCACCCTGGGCGCGAGACTCGGCATTGGCGCCGACGCGATCGCAGCTGCCGGTGCCGCAGGGGGCGCTGGCAGCGCACCGAACTCCATGTCCTCCCCCGCGTTCGCGGCCGGCGAGCGGATCGGCGCGTCGAGTGGGACCTCGGCACCGCCACCACCATCGAGGTTCACCTCGCCGTAGCTCGTGCCACCGCCCTCGGCCCGAGTGATGGCTGCCGGAGCCGCGCTCGCCCGCGTGGCGTGCGCCGGCGGTCGCTGCGACGGGATGGGTGCCTCCCCGAAAGGGTCGGCCTCCAGGGGATCGAGCTCGGGCACGGCGGGGCGAGCGCTCGGCACCGGAGCGGGCCGTCTGCTCGGCGCGCCAGGACCCGGGGGCAGCTCGATCTCGCCGAAGGACGCGGGACCCGGAGCGGGCGGCAGGCTGCCGGGACCGCCGAGGCCGAGATCGATCGCGCCAGGACCAGGACCCGGCGTGAGATCGAAGTCGAGCTCACCGAAGCCTTGCGAGGCAGGTGGCACCGTCGCGGCGGCACGCACCGGAAGGCCAGCCGCGGGTGACGGCAGACCGGCTCCGATCGCCGGCAGACCGGCAGCAACGGTGGGCAGGCCGGCCGCTATCGCAGGCAGGCCGGCTGCCGGAGAGGGCAGCCCGGCGGCGAATGCGGGGAGGCCAGCCGCGGGAGCTGGCAGGCCCGCCGAGGCCCGCGAGGGAAGGTCGGCGGCGAGCGACGGGAGACCGCGCCCAACCGCTGGCAGATCATCGCGCCCGCGCGCAGGAAGATCCGCGACCTCGCCGGGAGCCCCGAGCTCGAGTCCCGGTAGATCAGGGAGGTCGAGATCGAGGCCGCTCGACATCGGCTGCGGTGCCGGGCGCGCCGCTACCGGCGCCGCAGGCTTGGCGCCACCAATAGCCGGTAGCCCCCATTCACCGTCAGAGGCGAGCGCCGGCAAATCCGTGTCAGGGTCCGGGCGTGCCGCGCGGGTAGCGGCCGGGATTGCGGGCGACGGGAGATCGAGCCCTGCGTCTGGCACGGCTGGCAGATCCTCCGCGAGGTCCTCCGGCGGCAGCGTGGACGGAGCTTTGGGTGCGGTGGCCACGGGGACCGCCGGGCGGGGGCCGCCCGGGAGGGGCGGAGGATTGCGCGCTTTCGCAGGCATCGGCAGGTCGGCGTCGATCCCTCCACCGATAGCGGGCAGATCGGCATCCGCGTACGGATCCGGCGCCGCGGGCCGCGTGGGCACGGGTGGTACCGCCGCGGGCTTCGGCGGCTCTGCTCGCGCCGGTGCAGTGGGTTTGGCGACGGCGGGCGGCAACCCGAGTGACGATGGCGCGACGCCCACCATGGTGCGCGCCGCCGGGTTGCGGAGTGGTGGCCGCGGCGCCGCGCCTTGCTCCGGACGCGAGGCGGCGGCGTCACCAAGCACGGGACTCGGCCCGGTGCGCCGCCCGTCGTCGGGCGGCTCCACCTGGAACGAGGTGCCGCACTTGGGGCAGCGCATCTTCAGGCCGGTCGACGGAACCCTCCGCTCGTCCACCTGGTACGGGGCCTTACATCCAGGGCACTCGACCTTGAACATGACCGCTCTTCCGATCGAGATTGTTACTACTTCTTTCCCACAGTTGCGAGGAGAGTCGGGCGGACGGTGCCGTCCGCCGCTCGGCCGACAGGGGAGGCACCACCTGGGGATAAGGTGGTCCGAGGTGGGTGCGGAAGCCTCGGCACCCACCGGCCTCCGTGCTAGGGCGCAGCGCCATGCAGCGTTCAAAGACGATCGCGCTCGGGCTCCTCGTCGTCGTGGTCATCGCGATCGCGGTCGTGGTCTCGCGCTCGTCGAAGCCGCGGCCGTCGATCACCGCGACGTCGGCCTCCGCCAAGCCAAGCGCTTCGGTGGCCGTCGCCGCCCCGCCACCCAGCGCGAGCGCCGCGGAGCTCCTGCTGGGCGAGCCGGTCGACGGCGAGAGCGCCGGGTTCGATATCCTTCCGGACGGGAAGAAAGCGCCACCTCTACCGGCGACGGCGCCCCAGAGCGTGTCCTTCGGGGTCGTCGTCTTCTCGTACCAGGGAGCGGAGTTCGCTGCGCCGAGCGCCCGTACGAAGGACCAGGCGCGCGAAAAAGCCCTCGCCGCGGTGGCAGATGCGAAGAGCGATTTCTCGAAGGCGGTCGCCGGCGGAGACCGCGGCTCGACGGCGAGCGCGGGTCGGGTGCCCCGGGGTGTGCTGGAGCCAGCGGCCGAGTACGTCCTTTTCACCCTCCCGAAAGGCGAAGTCGCCCCCACACCCGTCGACACTCCACGCGGTTATTGGGTGGTTCGTCGGAACGACTAGCCACACGGCAGGGTTTGGGGCCTGAGGGGTTTTCGGGGGTGGGAGCGGCGGACGGTTCCCACGGGGGCCGGAGGCGGACTATTCTCGTCCTCCCTACGCGAGCGGTCCGGCCCGGTTTTTTGGACATGACGAGCACGACCAAGACGGGGAGCGACCAGGCCGCTTCGTCGGCGCAAGACTCAGCGCAAGTCCTTGCCACGATCGCGCGACTCCGCTCGGAGCACGGCCAGGCGACCACGCCCGCTCGCGAGGCGATCCTGCTCCACGAGATCGGCGTGCTGGAGGAGGCGCTCGGCGACGAGGCGGCCGCCGCTCGGGATCAGCTCGCCGCCGTCAACGCGGAGCCGGAGTTCACCGAGCCGCTCGAGCGCCTGATCGCGATCATCGAGCGCCGACAGTCCTACAAGAATCTGGGCAAGCTGCTGGATCGCCTGGTGAAGGTGGCGACCAACCCGAACGAGCGGGTACGGGCCCTCGTCGAGCACGCCTTCTTCGTCCTCGACCAGGACGGCGACGCCGCCGCGGCCCGTGGCCTCCTGGAGCAGGCGGTCGACGAGGTCCCGAGCGACGTGACGGCCTGGCTCGCCCTCGAGGTGCTCGCGTTGCGCGAAGGCGACCTCGCCCTGGAGGAGCGCGCTCTCGCGCAGCGAGCCGCGCTCTCGCAGCTGCCGGAATGGCGGGCCCTGCTGCTGCTCGATCTGGCAACGCTCCGCGCGGGAGCCGGTGACGACGCCGGGGCCGAAGCGGCCGTGGACGAAGCCGTTTCCCTCGATAGCCCGGCGACATTCCTCGCGCTCCGGCGCGGGGAGAGGCTGGCGAGAACCCTCGAGGACCTGCCGCTCGAGGCGCGCTTCCTCGAGGCTCAGGCCGCGCTGCTGCTCGCTGCCGTGAAGGACGCGGACCGGGGCACCGCGACCGGGGTGCCCCTCGATCGACGGACAAAAGCGCACGCCGCGGACGCCTGGCTCCGCGCTGCCGAGGCCCACCGCCGCAGTGGCGAAGGAGCGAAAGGCATCGACCTGCTCGACCGCGCACTCGGCGAGCTACCAGGCGATCCTTCCCTCACCCACGCTCGGCTCATCGCCGCCGAAGGGGCGAGCGACGCCGCGACGATGGCGAGGCTCGCGCGCGGAGAGCTCGAGCAGGGCGCGAGTGGCGAGCTCGCCGCGGCCCTCTGGCTGCGCGTCGCCGAGGCGGCGGCGGCGGAGGCGGACGGCGCCGGCGCCCTGGATGCCGTGCGCCGAGCGCTCAAGGAAGACACGAAGAGCATCCCGGCTCGCGCGCTCGAGCTC
>DATKBQ010000531.1:0-10504 GCA_035546375.1 Planctomycetota bacterium
CGCGAGCCGGCGTCGCCCACCGGCGTCTCGTAGCCCTTGGGCAAGGCGAGGATGAAGTCGTGGATGTTCGCCGCGCGCGCGGCCGCCTCGACGTCGGCCTGGCTCGCGCCCGGCCGGCCGTAGCAGATGTTCTCCGCCACGCTCGCGTGGAACAGGAACGGCACCTGGCCGACCAGCGCGTACATCGCCGTCCACGAGTCGAGCGAGACCTCGCGCAGGTCGTGGCCGCCGGCGCTCACACGGCCCTCCGTCGGGTCGACGAAGCGCGCGATCAGGTCGATCAGCGTCGTCTTCCCGGCCCCCGACCGTCCGACCAGCGCCAGCGTCTCGCCCGGGCGGATCTCGAGCGACAGCCGCTCGATCGCCGGCCGCTCGCCGCCAGGGTAGGTGAAGCTGACGTCCTCGAAGCGGATCCCCGAGCCGAGCGAGCGGATCGCCACGGCGCCCTTGCGCTCGGCGACGTCCACCGGCTCGTCGAGCAGGGCCTGCAAGCGGTCGGCCGCGCCCGCCGACTCCTGCACGCCGTTGACCGCGTTCGTGATCCGGCGCAAGTTCGTGTAGATCATCGAGATCCCGGCCAGGAACATCAGCATGTCCCCGCCGTTGGTGAACCAGCGCAGGCGGATCGAGGCCCAGCCCACGCCGACGACCAAGAGCGCGAAGCCCAGGTGCGAGAGCAGCGTGGTCGCGCTCTGGATCGTCGCGATCGCGTGCACCATGCGCATCGAGGCCTTCATGTACGCCGCGTTGCTCTCGCGGTAGCGCTCGAGCTCGCGCTCCTCGGCGCGGAAGGCCTTGACCGTGCGGATCCCCCGGAACATCTGCGTCAGGGTCTCCAGCGACGCCCCGAGCTTGGTCAGGCTCTTGCGGCTGCGCTTGCGCACGCGCCGGCCGAGCACGGCGATCGGCAGCGCCACCAGCGGCAGCACGACGACCGCCATGGCCGTCGCCTGCGGCGCGGCGATCGCGGCCACCGCCAGCGCGCCGGCGATCTCGAGCGGCTGCTGCGTCAAATCTTTGAGGCCGGTGTTCACCACCGCGAGCGTGCTGCTCACGTCCGAGCCGATGCGCGACAGCAGATCCCCGAAGCGGCGCTGGCCGTGGTAGCGCATCGAGAGCCGCATCAGGTGGCGCGCGATGCGCTGGCGCAGGTCGATCAGCATGCCCAGCGCGACCCGCCGCGAGGTCCAGGTCAGCGCGTACTGGCTGGCGGCCGTGACCAGCGTGAGCGCCGCGATCACCAGCGCGACCGCCAGCAGCGCGGCGAGGCGGTTCTCGTCGACGTCCTCCGCTCCCGCGGGCCCGTAGCACGCGCGCCCTACGGCTCCTTGCAGGCGCTCGAAGGACGCCATCAACCCCGTCTGGAGGTCCTCGATGCGCTGCGCGAACGTTCCCGGCAGGAGCCGCACCGCCGCGCCGTCGCTCCCCGCCGGCTCTTCCTCCGCGGTAGGGAACAGCACCTGGTCCCAAAGCGGTTTCAGGAGCAAGAGCGGCGCCTTCTGCCCGAAGGCGGTGATCGCCGCGAGGACCAGCACGCCGAGGAGCGCGCCCAGCCGCGGCCGGAGCTCCGGCCGCAAGAGCGAAAACACCTTCTTGAAGCTGGAGTCCTTCACCGCCCGGCGCCCCGCCGGCGCCACGTCGCCAGGGCGCGTTCCAAGCTAACGTCCATCCCCCGCCGGGCGGAGGAGCCGGCCGCGGGATCCACCCGGGAAGCGGGCGCGCCGGCGCCCCGCGCCGATGTCCGGCCGTGCCCGAGGGCGTGGCCGTGCTCGGGGGGGGCGCTGCCGTGCCCGGGGCCGCGTGGCGGCTCAGAGCCCCTTGACCGCGCCGGACTCGATCCCCTTGTCGAGCAGAGAGCGCGCGCGCTCGTTCAAGGACACCTTCGCGTAGTGCTGCTCCGCGATCTGACGGTGCACCGGCTGGCCGAGGTCGAGCGGGCGCGACGGCGGCGTGCGCGAGATCAGCCGCGTGATGTAGTAGCCCTTCGGCCCCTTGAACGGGCCCTCGATCGTGCCCAGCGGCTGCTCGAAGAACACGTGGTCGGTGATCGAGGGGCCGTACAGGAAGGTCCTGTACTCGCTCTCCTCCATGAAGTTGAGCAGCTGGTTGCGGGTCTGCGGGCCCCACTTGCCCTTGAATCGGAAGCCGAACTGCGGCTTCTGGCCCACCTCGGGCATCGGCGGGTCCCAGAACTCCGAGTGCAGCTCGAGCATCTGCCCCCAGTCGGCGCCCGCGTCGATCTGGCGCTTCAGCTCCTCGGCGCGGCGCTTGGCGTCCGCCCAGCCGTTCTCCTTCCAGCGCACGTGGTCGAAGTCGTAGGCCGAGAGCAGGATCACCTCGGCGTCGGCCTTCGCCGCTCCCGTGATCTGGTTGAGCAGCGGCAGGTGCGCGGACAGCTTCTGGTCGTCGGCCAGCTCCTCGGCGATCACCCGCTCGTGGGACTTCACGATCCGCTGGTAGCGCGCGTACGCCTCCAGCGAGGGGAAGCCGAGCACCTCGACGCCCAGCATCTGGTGCTTGTTCAGCTCCTTGCGGTAGGTCGAGTCCTTGGCGAAGACCTTCTCGAACTCGTCCCAGCCGAGGAGCTTCTCCTTCGATGCCAGATCGTCCTCGAGCAGGCGGCACAGGACCAGGAAGCGCTTGGTCGAGTCGAGCGCCTCGGGCGTGACCTCCGGCGCGATCTTCGCGTAGATCGTGTCGATCCGGATCGGCACGTCTTCCACGCTCATCAGCACGCCGGCCGGGAGCCGCTCGGGGTTCGTCTCGACGCGCGCGAAGTCGTTCAAGGCCGCCAGGACCGTCTGGCGCAGCGCGTCCACGAAGATCGGGTCGTCGGGCGGGATCTCGTCGAGGCCCTCCTCGATCTGCTTCTGCTTGCGCGCCTCGTAGGTCTGCTTGGCGTCCTCGTAGAAGGCGGGACCGCCCCACTCGATGACCACCTCGCGCGAGAGCGCGGGCCACTCGTCGGGGTTCTCGGGCAGGAAGAGCTTGTCGAAGACCAGCGCCTGGCGCGCCCCTTCGCGCCACAGATCGACGCTCAGGAGCGCGCGGCCGACCTCGGTGGGGAAGTCGAGCGTCGGGTAGCGAAGGAGGAAGTCCTCGCGCTGCTTGGCGACGTAGCGCTCCATCTCCTCGTCGGTGACCTCGAAGCGCGAGAGGTCCTCGCCGGCCTCCTTGCGCCGCGCCAGCTCCTGGTCGATCAAGACCTGGAACTTGGCGGACTCGACCTGCTTGTTGCCCAGGCCGAAGCACAGGTAGCGCTGGATCTCCTCGTCGGGGATCCGCGCCCCTCCGGCGCTCAGCGGCTCGCCGAAAGCGCTGGGCTTGCCCGCCGCGCCTTCCACCGCCCGAGCTCCCTCGGCCTGCGCCAGCCGCGCCTCGATCCGCGCGAGGGCGGCCTCGAGCGCGCTCACCCGGGCCTCGAGCTCGACGTTTCCGGAGCGAAGCACGGCAGCCGGCCGGACGGAGCTCTCGCGGACGGCCGCCACCTGCACGGGCGCCGCGATCGGCTTCGCGGACAGGGGGGCGGCAGGGCTGGGCGAAGCGAGGAGCAGGGCTGCAATGGCGACGATCATGGTCGTTTGGGTGGGGGTTCTTGGCGGCCCGGGGCCGCGGCCTGTGGAGCGGGGGGAATAGGTTACGGCAGGCCCCGGAGGAAGGTTAACGCGCATCAGGCGAAATGCTGGGGCCGATCGCGGCGCACGGCTCGGGGGCGGCGCACTTGCGGGCGGCCCACGGCTTGGGCTGCCGGGCGGATCGGCCTACCCTAGGACCAGGGGACCTCCCGATGCACTATGCGCCGCGCACCATCGCCTTCATCACCGAGCTGTTCCACCCGCCCCTCCACCCCGACCCCACGCCGATCCAGAGGGTCCACAACCAGCTCTTCCAGACGCCGGAGCCCGCCTACAAGAGCTTCGCCGTCACCCCGACCGGCGCGGTGCTCTCCAACCCGGTCGCGCGCCCCGGCGAGGTCTCCATGGCGGCCTTCATGGCCGACCGCTTCCAGTTCCGGGAGGAGCTGGGCAGCCTGACGGTCGACGAGTTCGGCCGGCGCGTGCGCGCGCTCTGCGAGCAAGTCGTGCCCCTGGTCCCGGTCCAGGTCTTCACCGCCCAGCAAGTGACTGTGCGCACGCTGATCAACCCGCGCAACTTCCGCGACTCGCGCGCCTACCTGAAGGAGGGGATGTTCGGCTTCGGCAACGAGACCGACGATTTCGGGCGCGAGCCCCAGCTCTACGGGATCCGCATGGTCTTCCCGCCGAGCGAGGAGCGGCCGAACGCTTACTCGCTGAGGATCGAGTCGTTCAACAACGACCCGCGCTCGGTGTTCATCGAGAACCAAGCGTCCTTCGCGCCGATCCTGCTCACCGGGGACTTCGAGGCGGTCGAGCGCAACGTCCACGACGCCTACTCGTTCCTGGTCGAGCGCGCGCTCAGCTTCGTCGGCCGCTTCGACCAGCGCCAGGAGGCCTGACGGCGGGCGCCGGGAGCGCGCCCGCGGAGAAAGCGAGCATGTCCAGGGAGGTGGGCTTCGAGCGGGCCTCGCCCGGAGGTCGTCGAGCGCGCCGCGCGCCGCCCGGGCTCGCGCGGAGAGGCGCGCCGGGGATCGCGGCCATCCTGCTCGCCCTAGCCTCCGCGTGCGAGCGGAAGGAACCTGCCGGCGAGCAGCCGCCCGCGCGGAGCTGGCCGCCGGGAACGGTGCTCGCGATCGACGGCGAGCCGATCCTGGCCGAGGAGGTGGACCTGCCCTCGGCCTGGATCGAGCGGATCGAGCCCGGCTCCAGCTCGCAGCACCTGCGGCGCCTCTCCCTGACCAACGTGGTGATCCCGCGCCGCATCGCGGGCGCCATCGCCGGCGACGAAGCGCACGAGCGCGCGCGGGCCGAGGCGCTCGCGACGCTGGAGAGCCTCGTTGCCCTGCCCGAAGCGCCGGCCACGGCGGGCGAGGCGGCCGCCGCCGAAGGCGACTGGCTCGAGCTCGGCATCGTCGCCTGGGGCACGGCCATGGACTTGGCGGAGGGACGCTGGTCGGGCGTGGTCGAGGACGTCGGGCGCTTCGTGCTGTTGCGCCGCCTGGGCCAGGACCCGGCGCCCGTCCCGGGCGCGATCCGCGTGCGGATCGAGCTCTTCGAGTTCCCCTACCTGGTCGGCATGGGGCGCGGGGGCCTGGAGCGGGCCTACGCCCAGCACCGCCTCGAGATCGTGGATCCGGCCTGGCGGGAGATCGTTCCCGAGCACATCCAGTACAAGATGGGAGTCCACCAACCGTGAAACCGCGCAGCAGCTTCCTTTCCGTGGCGCTCCTCGCCGCGCTGGCCTCTCCGCCGGCGCTCTTCGCAGCCGTGCAGGACCCCCCGCCGGCGCCGGAGGAGCCGGCGCCCGCCGAGAAGCCGGAGATCCGCCGCCTCGAGGCGTGGCCGGCCCTGGACGGCAAGACGCGCGACACCGTGAGAGTCGACATCGAGCGGCTGCGCAAGGCGCGCACCGACGAGATGGCGGACCAGGCGCGCGACGCGCTCGTGCAGGCGGGCTCCGCGATCGTCCCGGAGCTCCTGCCGGTGGTCGGCAAGGAGAAGGATCCCCAGGCCCTGCAGCGCGTGCTCGGCGTGCTCGAGACCGTGACCGGCGCGGAGCACACGCGGCTCCTGGCGGCGGAGTTCGAGGACCGCTCGCTCCCCGTCCGCACCTGGGCGATGCGGCGCTGCGGCCAGTTCCCCGACGAGGGCGTGCGCAAGGCGGCCGAGGAGGCGCTCGGGCGCGCGCGCAAGGGCGGCGACAAGGCCGACCGCGAGGAGCTGTACGCCGCCGCCCTGTGCACGACCGCCGCCGGGTCGCGCGAGGGGCTCGACGTGATCGCGGACTGGGCGGTCGATGGCTGGGGCAAGCGTGGCGTGGAGATGCGCACCGCCCTGGAGGCCGTGCGCGGCCCCGAGGCCGCGGCCGAGGCGGCGAAGCTCCTCCTTCAAGGCGATCGCAAGAAGACCGTCGCCGGGCTCAACCTGCTCGCGGGCTGCGGGGACCCCGGCGCGATCCAGCGCGTCAAGCCCTACCTGGACAACACGGACAACTCGATCCGCGTGGCCGCCATCAACGCCATGCGCGGCATCGTCGACGGCGATCCGCCGATCGCGAACCTCGCGGTGTTCGAGGCGATCGAGCTGGCCAAGAAGTGGAAGGCACGTTGAGCGCCCCCGCGCGCGACATCGGCCGCGAGATCGGCATGGGACGGATGATCGTTTGGCTCGTCGTCCTGGCGGCGCTCGCCGGGCCGGGCCTTGCCCAGCGCCGGAACGACCCGGAGAACTGCCCCTACTGCAAGAACGACCCGGCGCTCATGGAGGCGGCCGGGATCGTCTCCCACGGCGGGTTCGCCTTCGGGAAGTCCGGGTCGGACACCGCGTCGGTCGACCGCCTCTTGGCCACGTCCGACATCCGCTGGATCGAGTCCAAGCACTTCGAGCTCGGGATCGCGCTCGGCACGTACAAGATCAAGCAGGACGAGGTCAACAAGATCCGCGCCGAGATGGAGCGGCTCGCCGTGGCGCTGCCGTCGGTCCCGAAGAAGCCCAAGTCCCTCGACCCGTGGCTGCGCGCGCACCTCTACGCCCAGCGGCTGGAGGACATCTGGAACCGCTTCCTCGAGCTGATGCAGATCCAGGAGAAGGACTTCCCCGACGGCTCGGCTCCCTGGAACATGCAGGGCAAGTACATGGGCGAGGGGCCGTACGTGGGCCAGAAGGGCAAGTACGAGGTCTTGATCCTGCCCAGCGAGGCGTCGTGCGTCACCTACCTGAAGGACCAGTTCGGGCTCCTGGTGAAGATGACCCAGCGCTGGAACCAGGTGGACCTCGACACGATCAGCGTCACGATCCACACACAGCAGGGCCAGCTCAACGACGACCAGGGCCTGCACGGCCACGTGGCCTTCAACATGACGGTCAACCTGCTCGACGGCTACAAGCACTACAGCTACGAGACGCCGGTGTGGATCCGCGAGGGCCTGGCCCACTTCGTCGAGCGCGAGCTCAACCCCAAGTACAACACCTTCGACTCCTCGGAGGGCGCGGTGGCCGACATGACGCGCAAGGAGAACTGGCAGCCGGAGGTGCGCAAGCTGATCCTCAAGGGAGAGGCGCCGCGCATGGCCGAGCTGATCGCGCTGCGCGACTACTCGGAGCTGAGGCTCCCGCACCACTACACGAGCTGGTCGATGACCGAGTACATGATCGAGACCAACCCGGCCGGCTACGCCTGCCTGAACGACGGGCTGCACGGGATCACCAACGCCAAGGGCATCCCCGACGGCAGCAACCTGCCCGACGTGCACCGTGACAAGTTCAAGGAATGCTTCGGGATGAGCTACCCGGAGTTCGACGCCGCCTGGGCGGCCTGGGTGATGGCGACCTACTCGAGCCAGTGAGCGCCGCGCGCCGGCGCCGATCCGGGGCCCCGCGCCCCCCAGCCCCGCGGAGGAAGCGATGCCCCGGAACGAGGCGATCCGAAAGCTGCGGCGCGCGCACTGGCGGGCGCTCGAGGGGCTCCTGGAGCAGGCCTACGCGGAGGGCTACCAGGCTGGGACGCGCCGCGCGCGGGGCCAGGGCCGGCGCGGACGGCCGATCCGCGCCGATGCGACCGTCGAGAGCCTGGTGCGCAAGATCGAGGACCACTTCGGGCTCGAGCGCTACGCCTTCGAGGTGCGCGTCGTGCACCGCCGCTCGGGCAAGCGGGTGCCCGGCAAGAGCCTGGTGCGCACGTGGAAGCTCGCGGAGTGAGGCTGCGCTCCATCGCCTACGTAAGTAGCCGCCCGCCCGCGGGTTAGCGTCGCGGCCGCCTGAAATACCGAACTGGGTTCGCCATCGGCCTCGTCATCGGCGGGCTCGGTGGCAGCCCTACGGCTGCCGCGGGCGGCCGCCGAGCCCGCCGATGACGAGGCAGATGGCGAACCCAGTTCGATATTTCAGGCGGCCGGAGAGCCGATAGGGCCTCGATGCGGCCCCATTCCGCCGCCTGACGGCATACTATTCCGTGCGCGGAAGCTTGGGGGAGCCTTCGCGCGGCAGCGCGGGCTCCGCCAAGGGCCCTTCCTCCGTCCCCCCGTCGCGCCCGCACCCTAGATCCACCCGCCCATGACCGCGCCCTCCCGCCGGATCGTCCTGTTCCTGCCCCACCGCGCCGACCCTGCCCAGGGCGTGCGAGTGGCGGCGGACCTGACGCCGCTCGAGCTCCTGCAGATCGCGGCCTTCCCCGCGCGCGAGGGCTACGAGGTCGTGCTCATCGACGCGATGGTGCACGACGACTACGAGCGCCGGATCGCCGAGGCCTGCGACGGGGCGCTGGTCTTCGCCAGCTCCTGCATCCTCGGCTACCAGGTAACCCACGGTGCCGAGATGGCGCGCAAGGTGCGCCAGCGCTTCCCGAAGCTGCCGATCCTGTGGGGCGGCTGGTTCCCGAGCGTCGTCCCCGAGCTCTACCTCTCCGAAGGGATCGCCGACGCGGTCGGCCTCGGCCAGGGCGAGGTGACGTTCTGGGAAGCGGTCCAGGCGCTCGAGAGCGGCACCGACCTCGCCGACGTGCCGGGCTTGGTGGTGTGGCGCGACGGAACGGCGGTGCACACGCCGCAGCGGCCCGTGGTCGGCTTCGACCAGATCCCCGACGTGCCTTGGCACCTCCTGGACTTCGAGCGCTACGTCGAGCGCCAGAACGACTACGGCTCGGCCAAGGTTCGCCACAAGTATCCCGACCCGTGGGGCATGCCCCCCGGCACGCCGCTGCGCGGGTTCAGCTACTTCTCGAGCTACGGCTGCCCCGAGCCGTGCACCTTCTGCTGCTCGCCGATCGTCACCAACCGGCGCTGGAAGGCGATCCCGGGCAAGCTCTTGGCCGAGCGCGTGCTCGAGTGCCACGAGCGCTTCGGGTTCAACATCCTGCGCTTCCAGGACGCGAACTTCGGCGTCGCCGAGAAGCGCTCGAACGAGTTCTGCACGGCGCTGGTCGAGGCCGGCTCGCCCTTCTGGTGGAACGGCACGTACGAGATCGAGACGATCGCGCGCTACAAGGTGCCCTCCCTCGACCTCCTGCGCGACTCGAAGATGCACATGGCCGCGCTCGGCGCGGAGGCCGGCGGACAGGAGCAGCAGGACCGGATCAAGAAGGCGATCCGGATCCCCGACATCGAGAAGGCGCTCTCGCGCCTCTACGAGCGCGGCATCCAGACCGGCACGTCGTGGATCATCGGCTACCCAGGCGAGTCGCGCGAGAGCATGCTGGCGACGCTCGAGCGCGCGGCCGAGATGAAGCACAAGTTCCCGCGCTCGGCCTCGGACATCTTCCCGTTCCGGGCGATCCCGGGCACGGAGGATTACGACTTGGCGCTGAAGCTCGGCTACCAGCCGCCGCGCACGCTCGAGCAGTGGGGCTCGTGCCTGGAGTACAAGCTCGAGGTCGACGACATCCGCCTGCCGCGCGACGTGTTCCAGCTCTGGCGCCGCTACGGCGTGACCTCGACCTTCTACGACGAGCTGGTGCACGAGGGCGCGAGCCCGGTGCGCCGGCTGATGCGCTCGATCTCCGGCTGGCGCCTCAAGCGGCGCAACTACGCCTTCCCGATCGAGCACAAGCTCTTCCACTGGTACGTCAAGCTGAGCGGCCAGACCCAGGAGAACGCGATCAAGCGGGACATGACCTCCGGGGTCACGCCCCACGCACCGGCCTAGGTCCGGCAGAGACCCAGCCCAGCGCCCCCCCACCCGCGACCCGCACCGTGATCCAACGCACGAAAAAGATCGTCCTGTTCCTGCCGCACCGCGCCGACCCCGCGCGCGGCGAGGTCTTCAGCGCGGATCTGCTCCCGCTGGAGCTCCTGCAGATCGCGAGCGGGCCGGTGGCCGCCGGCTACGAGGTCGTGCTGATCGACGCGATGATCGAGCCGCGCTACCTCGAGCGCGTGCTGGAGGCCTGCGACGGCGCGCTGCTCTTCGCGAGCTCGTGCATCCTCGGCTACCAGGTCTACGACGGCTACGTGGTGGCCAAGGCGGTGCGCGAGCGCTTCCCGCACCTGCCGATCCTGTGGGGCGGCTGGTTCCCGAGCGTGACGCCGCAAATGTACCTCGAGGCCGGGATCGCCGACGCGGTCGGCATCGGGCAAGGCGAGATCACGTTCCTGGAGGCCTGCGAGGCGATCGCGAGCGGCGCCAAGCTCGACGAGGTCGCCGGGCTGGCGCTCCTACGCGACGGCAAGGTCGCCTACACCGCCCACCGCGAGGTGGTCGGCTTCGAGAATTTCGCGCCGGTGCCGTGGCACCTCTTGGAGTACGAGCGCTACGCCGAGCTGCAGACGCGGCCGACGCACATGAAGGTGCGCCACCGCTTCCCGCTGCCGGGCAAGTGGACTCCCGACAACCCGCCGCGCGGCTTCTCGCACTTCTCGAGCTTCGGCTGCCCCGAGCCGTGCACGTTCTGCTGCTCGCCCTTGGTGACGGGACGGCGCTGGAAGGCGATCCCC
>DATKBQ010000532.1:0-5601 GCA_035546375.1 Planctomycetota bacterium
CCGGCTTCCCGAACTGGTGGCCGGCGAGCTTGACCCGCGCCCTGCCCTCGCGGTCGAAGGCGACCAGGCCGTGCTTGAGGTCGGTGAAGCCGAACTCCTCGATCTCGTCCTGCCGCTGGGCGGTCTCCGCGGCGGGCACGATGACGAAGTCGACCCGATCCCCATGTTCCTCTTGCAGCTCGCGCACGGCGGCCACCACCTTCACGCAGAAGGGTCAGGCGTCGCCGATCACGTAGTAGCGGATCTCGGGCTTGGCGCCCGGCTGCGCGGAGCTCCGCGCTTCGTCCGTGGAGGACTGGGTGCGGCAGGCGAGGGCGAGGGAGCCCACCAGCAGGAGCAGGAGGAATGACTTCATGGCGCGCATCGTAACGGACGCGCCCGTGAAGTGTCGGGCGATCGAGCCTGGCGCGTAACCTGCCTTCGGCGCGCTCCCGAAGCTCGGCCGGATCGCGCTGCGGTTTCTTTAGCAGGATCCGGCGTACTGGCCGAGTTCAGCCGCGGAAGGGCACGGCGACGCCGCAAGGGGTGGGCAGGAAGCGGTTAGAGAACCGAAAGCAGGAGGCTGTCGTCAGGCAAGTCCATTGTGTTCGGCTGCGATCCACGCTTCAACCCTCTCTCGAAGCTTCTCTGCTTCCGCGAGAAGCTCGGAGGCATCGCGCACCGTCACATCGCCTCGACCGCGTCCATACTCCTCGGCGTTTCGTCGCTGGCGGCAAGCATCTAGGTAGATGACCGTCTCCTTCACAGAGGCGCCCATGGCCGCGCCCAAGGCGAGAAACGTCGAGTAGTGGGCTCCGACTTGAAGGATCCGATACCCGGCCGCTCTCACCGCAAGCACGGCGACGAGGCGCGCGGCGTCGTATGCGATGCTGAAGCACTCATCCGCCGTGAGGCCCGCTTCCCTTGCGAGCCCGGCGTTCGAGAGCTTGCGCTCGATCTTCGCGCGGAGCTCGTCGAGCTCCGCCTTGCTTGCGGCGCGAGCCTCGACCCGCCTCTCGCTCTGCAATCTCTCCCAATTCACGCGCGCTTCCTATCACGAAGAGCTTCGGCTCGTCGAGGACTTGGCGGACGAAGTTGTCCCGAGTCCGTACCCGCGAGGCGAACTCCTCCGGCGTCCAGCACGAGGGGTTCACAGGCCGGGAAAGACGTTCCGCCGCTTGGCTCGCGATCGGAGCGAGATCGCGGAGCGAGACCTCGCCGATGACCAGGAGATCTACATCGCTCGTGCCCACCTCGGTCCCGCGTGCCAGCGAACCGAAGACCAACGCGACCCGGATGCGGCCGCGGAGGGGCTCGAGAAGCTCCCGGAGGATGTCGACCAGCCCGGCCGTCTTGACCACCAGCCCCTGGAGTTCGGGCAGGACGGGGCATTCCGGGTCGGCCTGGTAGTAGACCTGGACGCCCTCCCTTCGCCGCTGGAGCACGCCGGCTTTCGCGAGCGCGGCGAGCTCGGACTGCACGGTCGAGGGCTGGAGGCCGAGATGCCGCGCCAGCTCGCGCACGTACCAGCTGCGCTCGGGATGGAGCAGAAGCGTCCCGAGCACGGCTTGGCGGGTGCGCGGCATGAGGGCATCGAGAAGCCGGTCCGTTCGCATATACCGTACAAGTATACGAAAAAAGCATACATCTGAGGCATACCCGAACCAGTTCCGCCGCCGAGCCAGGCGACGCCCGGGCTCAGGCCTGCCAGCGCCCTAGCTGGCGTAGGAGGCGGTTGGTGGCGGCGAGGTCGAAGGCGCGCGGGTCGAAAGGTCGGCCAAGCCAGTCGCGGTACATCTCGTGCTGCTCGTGGTCGGGGAGCGTCGTCCCGGCCCGCGATCCGCTCTCTTCCAACATCCTGCGCGCCGTATCCGCCTCGGGCCCGCTGGACGTGTGGGCGGTCGGCACCTCCAAGAACCCGTTCACATCGATGACCGGCGGGTTGATCGAGCATTGGGACGGGAACGCCTGGAGCCTGGTGAACGGCGCCGGTGGCGCGCTGTACGGAGTCGCGGCGGTCTCGCCCGGGGATGCCTGGCAGGTCGGCGACCACGCAGGTCTGGCCTTGATCGGACGCTGGAACGGCAGCACCTGGGAGGTGTCCCCGAGTCCCAGCCTGGCAGGAAGGCTCTTCGCGGCGACCGCGATCACGGCCGGAGACGTGTGGGCGGTCGGACAGCGCCACGTGAGCGGCGTTGGGCTGCGGACGCTGAGCGAGCACTTCGTCTGCAGCGTCGAGCTCTACTGCTTCTGCGGCGCTGGAGGGGGCTGCCCGAATCCGGACCCCGGCGCGGGCTGCGCCAACTCGACCGGCTCCGGCGCGTCGTTGTTCCATCCCAGCGGCTCCACGTCCGTTGCACTGGACGACCTCGTGCTCGGCGCGGCCGAGCTCCCGCCGAACCAGCTCGGGATCTTCTTGATGGGCGGCGCGCAAGCGAGCCTTCCGTTCAGCGACGGCCGTCTCTGCGTCGGGGCCGGAAGCGCCGGCGTCTTCCGCTACCCGCGCCAGTCGAGCGGAACGAGCGGGGCGATGACGTTGGGCCCGGGCATCGTCGCTCGCAGACGTTCCCGCTCGCCGGCGGGATCCAGGCCGGAAGCACCTGGTACTTCCAGGCCTGGTACCGCGACGCGGCCGTGCCGTGCGGAACGGGGGCCAACCTGACGAACGCGGCCAAGGTGACGTTCCAGCCCTAGGCGCGCGGGCGCCGGAACGCGGTTGCGCGGTCCGGCCGTTCGTCGAGCGCGCCGACGACGGCGTCGTGCCGGGCGTTTCGGAAGGACGGATCCGACGTCTCGCTCGCCGCCTGGTGAACGGGGCAGGCAGACTGCGCCAGCGCTGGGCCGCGGGGAAGACCGCGGCCGAAACTCTTCATCGGAGCACCTGCTCCTTCACGCTCCTCCCGCCGCGGGTTGCGTCCCGTTCGGCGCTGGCGAACGACTCGATGGCTGCGGCGAGCAGTGTCTCTGCTTCCTCCTCGCTGCCGAAGCCCTGGCACTCGACGGCTCCCTTGCCTTTGTAGTTCTCGAACCAGGCCTCGAGGATCTTCGTGACGCCGGGAAAGAGCGCGTCGAGCTGAGAGATGCTCTCCGCCGCGGCGAGCGGGGAATCCGTGGGCAAGGCGATCAGCTTGTCGTCCTTGTCGCCACCGTCCACGAGGTGCATCACGCCGATCACGCGCACGCTCAGCACGGTGCCGCGAGGGAGCGCAGGGCCGAGCACCAGCATGTCGAGCGGATCACCGTCGCCACCGAGCTCATGACCGAGCAGCGTGCGCGGCACCATGCCGTAGTTGCACGGATAGCCCAGGTACTTCACGTGGCGCGGCTTCCCCTCCTTCATGTCCCAGCGCATCACGCCGTCGGACTTCACCTCCCACTTCTCGCACGCGCCAGTAGGGATCTCGACCACGACGGTCACGAGCCGGCCCTCGGCGCGCGCCGGGTAGTCGCGCAGGAAGTCCTTTGGCGCGCGGAGGGTGAGGTTGTCGGCGAAGGTGAGTCCCTCGGCCAGCGGAACGGTCGACCTCGGGAACGAGCCGGGATCGATGGTCTTTTCCTGTCCCTGACCAGGAGCGAGCGCCAGCGCGGCGACGGAGAGCAGAGTGGCTAGGGGGTTGCGCAGCATGGACGGTGTCTCGAGCTTGGATGAGGACGGCCCTTGCCAGCAGGAGCCAGCACCGAGAAGGAGCCGTCAAGAGCCCGACAATCTTCGGACGAGGCACCGCCAGGGACGGCTCGAAGGCCCAGCCGCCCGGCAACGCGATGCGTGAGCGCGGGGGTCCGGCGGCATCCCGGCACGCCAGGCGGCGCGGGGTGCGCGCGCGGCTTCAGGCCTGCCAGCGCCCGAGCTGGCGGAGGAGGCGGTTGGTGGCCTCGAGGTCGAAGACGCGCAGGTCGAACGGCCCGCCGCGCCAGCCGTGGTGGGCGCCGTGATGCTCGTGGACCAGACTGGCCACCGCCGTCAGGATGGCGTCGAAGCCTTCCGCGCCGCCGATCTCCTCCAGCGTCGCCGCGCCTTCGCCCTGGAGGCAGCGCGGAAGCGCGCACGCCGCGGCTGGAGGCAGGACCTCGGTCACCTGGATCGCGTGCTGCCAGGGCTCGCGGAGGCCGTACTCGTAGACGAGCGAATCCCCGGGCGAGGGCGCGACGTCGCTCAAGAGCGCGAGGTGAGTGGGCGAGGCGTCGTGCTTCTTGGACTTGCCCTTGCGCACGTAGAGCTGGCCGCCCGCGCGGAAGGCGTGCGGGCGGGACTCGCACCAACCGCAGGCGACCTGGAGGATCGCGTGCAGCTCCTCGAGGGTGGTGTCGCTGCGCACGAGGATCTCGCGCTGCGCCGGGGGCTCGATGTCCCGGAGCACGACCGAGAGCCGGTGCGCGCCGCACTCGGGAACGCGCGGCACGCCGCGGATCGCCGAGCGCCGGGCGCGGGCTTGGAAGCACAAGATGTCCGCCGTCCCCGCCGCCATCCGGGTGGGCTCCCTCCTTCCGAGGACGCCGTGGAGACGTTCGGCGATCTCCACGTACCGCATCCGGCCCCGTTTTCGGGCGCCGTAGACGAGCGCCGCCCCCGCCGCGACGGCCAGGTCCTCGACCTCCTCGCGCGTGGCCTCGATCTGCCAGCCGTCCGGACCGGGCTGCGCCGCGACGAGCGCGCTGACCGCGTCGACGTGGAGGCCGACCGAGACCTGGAGCGCGCGCCGGTGCGCGTTGGAGAGCGAGAACCGCAGGATCTCGCCGGCCGGCAGGGCCGCCAAGCGCTCCTGCCGACCCGAGAGATCCCAGGGCGTGCCGCGCCAGCTGTGGAGCACCATGGATTTGCCGCAGAGCGGGCACTCCCAGTCGATGCGGTCCTTGTGCGCGACGCGGCGGAGGAGCGGGTGACCCTTGCAGCTGCTCGCGCCCGTCCAGTCGACGCATCCCGACCCGCTCGGAATCCACGCGCCGGCCGCGGCGAGGCTCGCCTGGGCGGCGATGGCGCCGAAGGTGCGCGCACCCACGCGCTCGTCCAGGATGATCGAGCGCATCAGGCCGTCCTCGGGGAGGTAGGTCTGCATGTCGATCGTGGCGTGATTGGGCCTGTAGTTGTCCCGCCGGGGGGAGAAGAGATCCTCCAGAGAGAGCTCGTGGACGGTCAAGGTCTGGGCAGCGCCTTCGCCGTGCACGTCGATGTCGCCGACAGCCCGCAGGTCGCCGGCGAACTCCGCCCGCTTGCGCGCGACGAACCGGTCGAGCAGGACCAGAGATCCGGCTCGCAGCGGGTCCGGCAGCTCCTGCAGCAGCTTTCGGTAGGAGTCCAGCACGTGCTCGTCCCCGGTCATCTCGCGGACGACCTCGGAGTTCCAAGCCTTGCGCGCCAGGATGAGGACGTCTTTCAGACGCTCCATGCTGGAATCGGGCCGCAAGCCGGAGACTGGCACCGCGAAGCGGAACAGGGTCTCCGTCAGGCTCTCTTGCTCTGGCAGCCGCTCGGAGCCCCCGCCGAGGCCAACCCTGTCCATGCCGCCCAGCCTAGCCGAACCCGAGCCGCGGCCCGCGCCGCGCCTCCCGCCGCGCGATCTCGCCCATCACGCGCGCGAACAGCTCCGGACATAGCTCCGCCATCTCCTCCCGCCGCCCGACATC
>DATKBQ010000533.1:0-5616 GCA_035546375.1 Planctomycetota bacterium
TCGCCGAGTGCAAGCGGCGCTCGCCGCGCGCCGGAGAGCTCGCTCCGGCCGGCGGCACGCTCGAGCGCGCCCGCGCCTACGCGCGCGGCGGCGCGGCCGCGCTCTCGATCCTGACCGAGGAGGACCACTTCGGCGGCTCGCTCCAAGACCTGCGCGTGGCCTCCGCTGCTGGCCTGCCGCTCCTGCGCAAGGACTTCCTGCTCGACGAGGGCATGCTGCTCGAGAGCGCCGTCTGGGGCGCCGACGCGGTCCTGCTCCTGCCGGCGGTCCTCGAGGGCCCGCTCCTGGGCGAGCTGTACGCCGCCGCGCGCGAGCTCGGGCTCGCCGCCCTGGTCGAAGCGCACACGCCGCTCGACCTGGAACGCGCGCTTGCGCTCGTGCCGGAGATCGTCGGCGTCAACGCGCGCGACCTCGCCACGTTCGAGGTCGACATCGCGCGCGTCGAGTGGCTCCTGCCGCGCATCCCGCCGCGCTGCGTGCGCGTTGCCGAGAGCGGAATCTCCGGCCCCGAGGAGATCGCGCGAGTCCGCCGCGCCGGCGCCGATGCCGTGCTCGCCGGCGAGGCGCTGATGCGCGCCGCCGACCCCGCGGAGATGCTCGAGCGCTGGATCCGCGAGGCTCCGCCCGCGGCGCCACAGTTGCCCATCGTCAAGCTGTGCGGCGTCGCGGATCCGGAGCTGGCGCTGGCCGCGGCTCGGGCCGGCTGCACGGCGATCGGCCTGGTCGAGCACCCGCCTTCGCCGCGCGCGCTCACGGCCGAGCGCGCCGCGGCGATCGTCGCCGAGCTGCCGCGCGAGGTGCTGCCGGTCGCCGTCCTGGTCGACCGCGATCCACGCTACGCGCTGGCCTGGCTCGAGCGCAGCGGAGCGCGCGCGGTGCAGCTCTGCGGCGCCGAGCGGCCCGCCGATTGGCGCGAGTTCCCCTTCCCGATCCTGCGGCGGGTCGCCGTCGCGCCGGGCGCCGAGCGCGAGATCCGGGCCTGGACCGGGATCGCGACCGGCTTCGTGCTCGACCACCCCTCGGCGACCGGGGGCAGCGGGCTGGAGGTCGATCTGGAGCTCGCAGCGCAGCTCGCCGCGCTGGCCCCTTGCCTGCTCGCCGGCGGGCTCGACGAGCACAACGTCGCGCAGCGCGCGGCCGCCGTGCGGCCGGCGGGCGTCGACGCCTCGTCGCGCCTCGAGAGCTCGCCCGGCGTCAAGGACCGCGAGCGCGCCGTGCGCTTCGTGCTGGAGGCCCGGGCCGCGCTCGGCGCCGCTGCGCCGCCCTCGCGCGGGCAAACGCGTACTAACGGGCGCTTCGGCGCCTTCGGCGGCGCGTACGCCCCGGAGACCTTGATGGCGCCGCTCGCGCAGCTCGAGCGCGCTTGGCTCGAGCTGCGCAGCGAGCCATCCTTCGTGCGCGAGCTGGAGGAGCTGCTGCGCCATTACGCCGGCCGTCCCACGCCCTTGACGCACGCCCGCAGGCTGTCGGCCGAGCTCGGCTGCGAGGTGTGGCTCAAGCGCGAGGACCTGTTGCACACCGGCGCGCACAAGCTGAACAACACGCTCGGCCAGGCGCTGCTCGCGCGGCGCATGGGGAAGCGCCGCATCCTGGCGGAGACCGGCGCGGGGCAGCACGGCGTCGCCAGCGCGACCGCTTGCGCGCTGCTCGACTTGGAATGCGTCGTCTACATGGGCGCCGTCGACGCCGAGCGCCAGCGGCCCAACCTCCTGCGCATGGAGCTGCTCGGCGCGCGCGTCGAGATCGTCGAGCACGGCCAGCGGACGCTCAAGGACGCGATCAACGAGGCGCTGCGGGCATGGGTCGCCGACCCGGAGGGCAGCCACTATCTATTGGGCAGCGCGCTCGGGCCGCACCCCTTCCCTTCGATCGTGGCCGGATTCCAAGAGGTGATCGGCCGCGAAGCGCGCGCTCAGGTGCTCGAGCGCGCCGGCGCGCTGCCGGACCTGGCGCTGGCCTGCGTCGGCGGCGGCAGCAATGCGATCGGCTTGTTCCGCGGCTTCGTCGACGACCCCGCGGTGGAGCTCTACGGCGTCGAAGCGGGCGGCGAGAGCCTCGAGCCGGGCCGCCACGCGGCGCGCTTCGCCGGCGGGAGCCCGGGAGTCTTGCACGGCTGCTACAGCTACCTTTTGCAAGATGGCGACGGCCAGGTGCTCGCGACCCACAGCATTTCCGCCGGGCTGGACTACCCTGCAGTCGGACCCGAGCACGCTTGGCTGCGCGAGCGCGGCCGCGCGCGCTACGGCTGGGCCAGCGACGCGGACGCGCTCGCGGGTTTCCAGGCGCTCGCGCGCCTGGAGGGCATCCTGCCCGCGCTCGAGAGCGCGCACGCCATCGGCTGGCTCTTGCGCGAGCGCGACTCGCTCACGGCCAAGCGCGTGCTGGTCTGTCTCTCGGGCCGCGGCGACAAGGATCTCGAGACCTTGACGCGCGTCGAGGGCGGCGCGCGGTGAGCGCGAACCGGCTCGAGCGACGGCTCGCCGCGCTGCGCGCCGAGGGCCGGCGCGGGATCGCTCCCTACGTGACCGCCGGCGACGGCGGCTTGGCGACGACGCTCGCGGTCCTGCGCGCGCTCGAGCGCGAAGGCGCCGTCTGTGTCGAGCTCGGCGTCCCCTTCAGCGACCCGATCGCCGACGGGCCGAAGCTGCAGGCGGCTCACCAGCGCGCGCTGGAGGCTGGCACGACCCTCGACGGCATCCTGGAAACTTTGGCCGAGCTGCGGCGCGGCTCGAACGGGGCGCCCGCGAGCGACCTCCCAGTCGTGCTCATGTCCTACGCGAACCCGCTCCTGCGGCGCGGATGGCAGCGCGCTTGCGAGGAGATCGCCGCGGCCGGCGGCGACGCGCTCTTGGTGGCCGACCTGCCGGTGGAGGAAGGCGAGGCGCTGCTCGAGCCCGCCCGGCGCGCGGGCCTGTGTCCGATCTTCTTCGCGGCGCCCACCAGCGGCGACGAGCGCATCCTGCGCGCCGCGGCGTGGAGCCGGGGCTTCCTCTACGTGATCGGCCGCACGGGCGTCACCGGCGCGCCGACCGAGCTCGATCAGGCCTTCCAGGGCTTCGTCGAGCGCGTGCGCACGCTGGCGGGCGAGCTGCCGCTCGGCGTCGGCTTCGGGATCGACGGGCCGGAGGCCGTCGCGCGCGCCGTGCGCCACGCCGATCTGGCGATCGTCGGCAGCGCTCTCACCGTGCACGTCCACCGCACCGCTGGCGGACAAGCGGAGCTCGCTGGTCCTGCCGCCGCCGACTTCATGCGCCGGCTCTCCGCCGGCCTCCCGCGATGAACCCCGCCCTGCGCAATCAGCTCTTGCACCTCGATCGCGCCCTGCTCGCGTTGCTCGACGAGCGCGCGCGCCTCTACTCCGAGCTGGAGGCGCGCGACCCCGCGCGCGCGACGACCGTCGACGAGCTCCTTAGGCGCCACGCCGGCCCGTTCCCGCCCGAAGCGGTGCGCGAGGTCTTCGCCGCCGTCGAGCGGGCCTGCCGGCGCTTCTCGAGCGAGGAGCCCGCGCCGTGATCGTGCGCCTGAAGAAGGAGACCCCCGAGGAGGAGGTGCAGGCGCTGCGCGCGCGACTCGAGCTGGAAGGGCTGCGGGTCTTGCGCTCGCCCGACGAGGCGCGGCCGATCCTGGCCGTCGTCGGGCGGCTGCCGGAGTTGCTCGCGGCCGAGCTGGAGCGGAGCGCGCGCGTCGAGGCGCTCGTGCGGCCGCAGTTCGAGGCGCTCTTGGTCCAGCGCGCCTTCCGCGAGCGGCCCTCGGTGGTCGGCGTGGGCCCGCGCGGCGCCGTGCGCGTCGGCGGCGGCGCCGTCGTGGTCGTCGCGGGCCCGTGCAGCGTCGAGGGCCGGGAAGAGGTGCTGGAGGTCGCGCGCGCCGTGCGCGCCGCCGGAGCGCACCTCCTGCGCGGCGGAGCGTTCAAGCCGCGCACCTCGCCCTACGCCTTCCAGGGCTTCGGCGTGGAGGGCCTGCGCCAGCTCAAGGACGCCGGAGACGCGGTCGGCCTGCCGGTGGTGAGCGAGATCATGGACGCCGCCGACCTGCCGGCCTTCATCGAGCACGGGATCGACTGTTTGCAAGTGGGCGCGCGCAACATGCAGAACTTCACGCTGCTCACGGCCCTGGCGCGCTGCGGCCGCCCGGTCCTGCTCAAGCGCGGCCTGGCGGCGACCGTCGAGGAGTGGCTCAACGCGGCCGAGTACCTGCTCGCCGGAGGCGGCGGCGACGTGATCCTGTGCGAGCGCGGCATCCGCACCTTCGAGCGCGCGACCCGCAACACGCTCGACCTGACCGTGCTGCCGCTCCTGCGCGAGTGGACCCACCTGCCGGTCTTGGTCGACCCCGCGCACGCCGCCGGCATCGCGCGCATCATCCCCCCGCTCTCGCGCGCAGCGATCGCGGCCGGGGCGGACGGCGTGGCCGTCGAGGTCCACTTGCGGCCGGACGAAGCGCGCAGCGACGGCGCGCAGGCCCTGCTCCCGGGCGAGCTGGCGGGCCTGGTGGCCGAGGCGCGCGTGATGGCCGCCGCGACCGGCCGGCGGCTGCACGCTGCGCCCTGACGCTGGTCCCTGAATCCAGATCTTCTGACCTACCCTACGACCGATCTGCCCCATGACCGGGCCTCTGCCAGCTCAAGGCGACAGCGCCCGTCGAGAAGGACATTGGCCCGCTTCGAGCGCTCTTCCGGAAAGCGCCGGCCTGGCCTCCACCCTGCAACGGCTCCGCGAAACGAGGCGGACAGGTCAGGGTCCGCACTCTCTTCAGGCGGGATCCACACATGAGACGTGCAGGGCCTACATCGCGGGGGGTAGCTCATGAGATCTGGAATCAGTCCCCAAGCAAACGGAGCGACGAACCTCGATGGTCATCGCCACGTTTGATTGGGGACAGATTCCAGGTCTCGTGAACTACTCTCCGATCTGGTTCACGGCGGGTCCAAGCACCCGCACCCCCTCCAGCCGGGAGCCGCCGCAGGACACGCGCAGGGCCTACATCACGGGGGTAGGTCAGGATGGGCTGGAATCGACGACGTTCATGCGCGGTCCGGCTCCCGCTGCACCGTCGTGTCGATGCCGCCCAGGAACCCTCGCAGCTCTTTGGCGCGGCGAGCCAGGATCAGCTCGATCCGGTCGTCGTAGACGATCGCCTGCAGCTTCTGCCCGGGACGCAGGTGCAGTCGTTCACGGATCTCCTTGGGGATGACGATCTGGAACTTTGGAGAGATGGTGATGGTCATCCCCGGCGCATCCTTTCGATCCCGACCGTGCTCTTACCAGGATTGTATCGAGGGCTCAGAGCCTGTGAACTCGTTCCCTACTTCAGCTCGAGGCCCTAGAGCCCGGTGAGGTTCCGCTCGATCATCCCGCGCTCGACCTCGAGCTCCTCCAGGCGCGCGCGCTCGGCCGCGACCACCTCGGGGTCGGCGCGCTCCACGAACGCGGCGTTGGCGAGCTTCGCGCGCGAGCCGGCGATGGCCTTGTCGAGCTTCTCCAGCCGGCGCGCGAGCGTCTCGCGCAGGCGCGCCAGGTCCACGTCCTCGCCCAAGGCGACGAAGGCCTCGAGGCCGCCGGCCACCGCGACCGCACTGGCGGGCGGGCGCTCGGCCTGCTCGCGCACCTCGAGCTGGTC
>DATKBQ010000534.1:0-12181 GCA_035546375.1 Planctomycetota bacterium
CCACCGGCGTGCACCGGCTCTACCAGCGTATGGAGGCCGGGACGCTGCTCTTCCCGGCGATCAACGTCAACGACTCGGTCACCAAGAGCAAGTTCGACAACCTGTACGGCTGCCGGCACTCGCTGGTCGACGGCATCATGCGCGCGACCGACGTCATGCTGGCCGGCAAGGTGGCCGTCCTGTGCGGCTACGGCGACGTGGGCAAGGGCTGCGCGCAGTCGCTGCGCGGGCAGGGCGCGCGCGTCGTGGTGACCGAGATCGACCCGATCTGCGCGCTGCAGGCGGCGATGGAGGGCTACCAGGTTGCGGTGCTCGAGGACGTGCTCGAGAGCGCAGACCTGTTCATCACCGCGACCGGCAACAAGGGCATCATCCGGGCCGCGGACATGGCGCGGATGAAGCATAACGCGATCGTCGGGAACATCGGCCACTTCGACAACGAGATCGACATGGCCGGGCTGGCGCGCGTGAGCGGGATCGAGCGCATCCAGATCAAGCCCCAAGTGGACGAGTGGCGCTTCCCCGACGGCCACTCGGTGATCGTCCTGGCCGAGGGGCGGCTCCTGAACCTGGGCTGCGCGACCGGGCACCCGAGCTTCGTGATGTCGAACAGCTTCTCCAACCAGGTGATCGCGCAGATGGAGCTCTTCGCGAACGCCAAGCGCTACGAGCGCAAGGTGTACACGCTGCCCAAGCACCTCGACGAGCGCGTGGCGCGGCTGCACCTGGGCAAGCTCGGCGCCAAGCTGACGCGGCTGCGGCCCGACCAGGCCGAGTACCTGGGCGTGCCGCCGGACGGGCCGTACAAGCCCGACCACTACCGGTACTAGCCGGCGCGCCGGCGCGGCGCGAACGAGGGATGGACCCCCAGGTCGACGCCCGGCGCGCGCACGCCGGCCCGAGCGACGCCGGCCGCGCACCGGTCGGCCGGCTGGCGCCGAGCCCGACCGGGCGGCTTCATCTCGGGCACGCGCGCTCGTTCCTGCTCGCATGGTGGCACGCGCGCTCGCGCGGCGGGAAGGTGGTGTTGCGCATCGAGGACCTCGACCGCGAGCGCTCGCGCCCCGAGCTCGCCGCGGCAATCCTCGAGGACTTCGCGTGGCTCGGCCTCGACTGGGACGGCGAGCCGCTCGTGCAGTCGCGCGATACCTCGGCGCTGGCGGCGGCGGTCGAGCGGCTGCTCGCGCAGGGCCTCGCCTATCCGTGCACGTGCTCGCGGGCCGAGGTCGCCGCGCTCTCGGCGCCGCACGCCGGAGAGTCCGAGCCGCGCTACCCCGGCACGTGCCGCGGCCGCTGGCGGACGCGCGACGAGGCGCAGCGCGCGAGCGGGAGAGCGGCCGGCGTGCGCGTGCTCGTGCCCGCGGGCGAGGTCGAGATCGCCGACCGGATCGCGGGGACACGGCACTTCGACGTCGCCGCGGAGGTGGGCGACTTCCTGGTCCAGCGCAAGGACGGCGCCTTCGCCTACCAGCTCGCGGTGGTGGTCGACGATGCGCGCTCCCAGGTCAGCGAGGTGCTGCGCGGCGACGACCTCTTGCCGAGCGCCGCCCGGCAATGGCACCTCCAGGAGCACATGGGCCTCCCCCACCCCGAGTGGATCCACGTGCCGCTGGTCGTCGACGCCGAGGGGCGGCGGCTGGCGAAGCGAAGCGGCGACCTCGCGCTGGCCGAGCTGCGCGCCCGCGGCGTCGATCCGCGGGCCGTCGTCGCCTGGGCGGCGCGCAGCGCGGGCCAGGACGCGCCGGAGCGCGCGAGCGCGGCCGAGGTGCTCGGCGGCTTCGACCTGGATCGACTCCCGCGCGCGCCCGTGCGGCTCGTTTCCCAAGACTTGGACAGGCTGCTCGCGGCTCGAGCGTGACTCCGAGCCGAGCCCAGGCCCGAAGCTTAGGATGCCGTCCCGAACGAGATACCGACGCGTGATCCAGATCCTCGCCGTGACCCTCGGAAGCTACGCCGCGCTGTGCTTGGCGGCCTTCGTGCTGCAAGCGCGGCTGGTGTACCTGCCGATGGGGCGCCCGCCGCGCGAGCCCGCGGCGCTCGGTCTGCCGGGGCGCGATGTGGCGTTGCAGACGACCGACGGCGAAGAGCTGCACGCCTGGCTCGTCGCCGAGGGCCACGAGCGCGCGGCGGTGATCGTGTGCCACGGCAACGCCGGCCACATCGGCGACCGCGCGGCGCTGGCGCGCGCGTACCTCGCCATGGACCGCGCGGTGCTGCTCTTCGACTACCGGGGCTTCGGCCTCAGCTCGGGAACCCCGAGCGAGGAGGGCACGGACCTGGATGCCTTGGCGGCCTGGGACTGGCTCACCGGGCCGGGAGGCTTCGATGCGCAGCGCGTGGCCGTGCACGGCGAGTCGCTCGGCGGCGCGGTCGCGATCGAGCTGGCGCTGCGCCGCGAGGTGGGGGCGCTGGTCCTGGAGTCGACCTTCACCACGCTGGCGGACGTCGGCGCCCGTGCGTACCCGTTCCTGCCGGTGCGCCTCTTGGCGCGCATCCGCTACGACAACCTGTCGAAGCTGCCGCGCGTGGGCTGCCCGGTGCTCTTCCTGCACAGCCCCGCCGACCAGCTCGTGCCCTACGCGCACGCCCGGCGCCTGGCGGAGGCGCTGCCGGGCTCGCGGGTGGTCGACACCGGCGGCGGCCACCAGGAGCCGGGCTTCCTGCAGCGCCGGGAGTGGCTGGACGAGGTGAGCGCGTTCCTCGCGGAGCACGCGCCGTGACGCCGTCGAGCCGGCACACGAGCGCGCCCGCACCGTCCGCCGCGCGCGACTTCGCCGCCGCGCTGGGCGAGCTGGAGCGCGAGCTGGACTGGGGCTCGCTCGAGCAGGTCTATTGCGAGGGCGAGGCGAGCGGCTTCTTCTCCATGCGCCGCCGCGACACGTTCATCGACTCGGGTCTGCGCATCGCCGGCGAGCTGGCGGACGCGCTCGCCTCGCTCGCGCCGACGGCGCCGCCGCGCAGCCTCTACGTCGGCGCCGCCCTGGCCGAGCTGCCGCTGATCCTGTGCGAGCGCTTCATCCTCGACCGCGAGGTGCGCTGGCACAACCTGGCCGGAGCGGAGGGCGCGGAGCTGAACCGCTCGCTCGCGGCCGTCGAGGAGCGGCTGGCGCTCGAGCTGCCGCGGGTCGACGTGCGCGAACCAAGCGTGGTCGAGCCGCGCTCGTGCAGCCACGTGTGGATGGTCAGCGTCTTGACCGATCCCGAGAGGTTCCCGGCGCTGCACGACGCGCTTTACGAGATGAGCGGGGACGAAGCCTCTGGCCGGGGGGACTTGGCGAGCGAGCGAGCGCGCGCGGAGCGCCTCCTGGAGCAGGCGCTGGAGCGCCTCGCCGCTCCAGGCCTCTTCTCGACGACGGACGAGGAGCTGCAGCTCGCCCTGCCGGCGGGTGTACGGATGGGCCTGGTGATCCGGGTGCCGGCGGAGGGCGCGATCACGCCGATCGTCGGCGACCGCGTGCGGTTCTGCCGCGCGGAGCCCCACGCGGCAAGATTGCTGCGGTAGAGGCGCGCAAGCGTGCAGGGGAGCCCTTCGAGCGCTTTCGCGGCCGAGGACGGCCGATCCTCCCGCGGGGTCCAGGTGGCAGAGCTTCGCGCGCGAGGGATTAGGGCGGGCGTGAACGGCGGGTCGGATGGGTCCTGCGACGTGGCTGGTGGCCTTGGTAGCCCATGGCGAGATGTACGCCTATTCAAGTTGTCCATCGGTGGCGACGCTATCCGAAGATCGCGCTGGAAGGCGCCCCGCAGGTAAGATGACTTCGCCGCCGTCAAGCAGGGCTGACGTGGTTTGCCGTCGTATCCAGTCAGAAAGGTCGACCGTGGCGAGAGAGGAACCCTTGTCCGGTCCCAGGCTTCCGAGCCGTTGTCTGGGGCCCGAATGCACCCGCCTGCGCAGCGTGCGCGCTGCAAGCCTGATCCTGCTTCTCTGGATCTCCACCCCGGCCGCTGGGGCTAGCCTCCTGCCGCAGGGTTCCACGACGCGCGTGAGCGTGGCTTCCTCAGGAGTCCAGGGGAACTGGAACAGCCGCGCTCCATCGGTTTCCGCCGACGGCCGTTTGGTGGCCTTCTCCAGCTATGCTTCGAACCTCGTCGACGGCGACACGAACGGAGCGGTCGACGTCTTCGTTCACGATCGACAGACCGGCAAGACTACGCGCGTCAGCGTGAGCTCCTCGGGCGCCCAGGGAGACGCGGGAAGCGGGTTGCCCTCGATCTCCGCTGATGGCCGCTACGTCGCCTTCCAGAGCGCGGCATCCAATCTCGTCTCCGGTGACTCGAATGGCATCACTGACGTGTTCACTCACGACAGGTTGAGCGGGCAGACGCTCCGGGTGAGCGTGAGCTCCTCGAACATGCAGGGCAACCATCCGAGTTCGGCGGGATCGATCTCTGCTGATAGTCGCTATGTGGCGTTTTCGAGCGTCGCAACCAACCTCGTGCCCGGGGACACCAATGACGCGCGGGACGTCTTCGTCCATGATCGCTGGACCCTTCAGACGACGCGCGTCAGCATCGACTCGCTGGGCGTCCAGGGGAACAAGGACAGCACGACGCCCTCGATCTCAGCGGATGGGCGCCACGTCGCTTTCGAGAGTTTTGCGTCGAACCTCGTACTTGGCGATACGAACCCGTATCAGGACATCTTCGTGCACGACCGCCAGACCGGCCACACGACGCGCGTGAACGTGTCCTCCTCCGGCATCCAGTCGAATCAGTTCAGCAACCGCGCCGCCATCTCCGGGAACGGCCGCCATGTGGCCTTCTTCAGCTTTGCGTCGAACCTCGTTCCGGGCGATGGGAACGGGCAACCGGACATCTTCGTCCACGACCGGCGGACCTATCAGACCACGCAGGTGAGCGTGAGCTCTACTGGGGCTCAAGCGAATGGCGCGAGCGACTGGCCATCGATCTCGGCCGACGGTCGGTTCGTAGCCTTCGCGAGTGGCGCCTCGAACCTCGTCATCGGCGACACCAACGCTGCCTCGGATGTCTTCGTCCGTGACCGCCATACGCGCCAAACGGGGCGCGTAAGCGTGAGCTCGGCGGGCATCGAAGGGAATTCACACAGTGGGCAGGCGTCGATCTCCGCCGACGGGCGCTGCGTGGCCTTCCAGAGCGTTGCCAGGAACCTCGCCCCTGGAGATTCCAACGAGTGGGCCGACGTCTTCGTTCACGAGGGTGACGGAGGCGACGTCGCGGTCTACTGCACTGCAAAGCTCAATTCCCGAGGATGCAAGCCCGCCATGGGCTGGACCGGCGTCGCCAGCGCGACGGCAGGGAGCGGCTTCACGCTCGAGGCGTCGTCCGTGCTCTCAGCCAAGTTCGGTCTGCTTCTGTATGGGAGGCAAGGCCATACGGCGAGGTCGATTCAGGGCGGTACGCTGTGCGTGAAGTCACCGGTGATTCGCACGCCGGTTCAGGACTCGGGCGGCAGTCCTCCATGCGGCGGGAATTACTCGTTCGATTTCAACGCCTGGATCGCGAGCGGGGTTGATCCGGGGTTGGTGGCCGGCCAGCAAGTGAATGCGCAGTACTGGACCCGCGACCCCTCCGCTCCCTTCGGAACCGACCTGACGAACGCGCTCCAGTTCTCGATCGGGCCTTGATGGCACCGCGGAGGTGCGCCCGCTTCCTACGCCACCGTCGCCTCGTCCTTGACGCGCGCGCTGTCGAGCAAGAGCTGCATCACGTTCAGCCTCAGGTTCCCGTCCTCGCTGCGCGTGCGGCCCTCGCGGAAGGAGAAGCGAGCGTTCTCGGCATTGAACAGCCGGTGGAACGTCTGCTGCACCTGGTGCTCGAGGGCGTCGCCGAGCTGCTCGCGGGTCACGAGCTCCTCGCGCTCCAACGCCTGACCCAGCTTCCCGCCCGTGCTGCCGCGCGCCAGGAACGCCTCCAGCGCCTCGCGGCTCACCGCGCCGCGTGCGATCAGGATCTCGCCCAGCCGCAGCTCCTTCGGCGAGTTGTCGCTGATCGCGTACGCCAGCTCGCCGCGCTCGAAGCCGATCGAGAACGTCTCGCTCTCGGTCTGCACGGCGAGCACGCCGCTCTTCTCGTGCATCTGCAGGAACCCGAGCAGGTCGGGCAGCGAGATCGACCACGAGTAGCCTGAGAACCCCTCCCTCCCCGCGCCGCCCGCGTCGCCGTCGAAGCCCTCCGCCGAGGGCAGCGCCGGCGCCGGCGGCTCCTCGGCGGCCGGCTGGGCCAGGAGGCGGCTCGTCAGTGACGCGGCCAAGCCCTGCACGCCTCCGGCCGGCGCTACCGGAGCGGCGCAGCTCTCGAGGCCGAGCAGGGCGAGCTCGACGTGGCACGCGGCCCGGCGCGTCTCGAGCGAGGCCTGCGGCGAGCCCCCGCCGGCGCGCGCCAGGTCCAGCGCGCGCTGCATCAAGCGGCGGCAGGCCGCCAGCAAGAGGCGGTGCTCGGGCTCGGTCTTCTCGGCCGCCATCGTCGGGGATTGCGCAGCGGGCGCCGCCTCGCCTATCGGCGCCGCGCACGGGCGGACTTCAATGGCAGTCCCAGGGCTCAGCCGCAGACGAGGTCGGCCGGCATCATCAGCCAGGCGTCGAACGGCCCGAACGGCGCGATCTCCATCCGCGCGCGGCCGATCAGGAGCTCCGCTCCGCGCTCGTGCGGGAACGACGGCGCCCGCCCCAGCGGGACGCCCTGGCAGCCCTCCGACACGACCGCCGGCGCCCGCGCCGAGGCCGTCCGCAGCCCGGCCGCCACCGCGGAGGCGATGAAGTGGCCGACCTCGAGCATCCCGTCCTTGGCCGAGCGGTCCAGCTCGGTGACCGAGCGGCGCAGGGCCAGCTCCCCCGCCGGCAGGGCGAAGAAGTGCGACGCGAGCGTGATCGCCTCGCCCAAGGGCACGAGCAGCGAGCCGTGCCGGCGCAGGCCGCGCGTCTGGAAGCCGAGCTTGAACGAGATGTGGATCGTCCCCTCGCCGCGCGCCTTGCGGGGGCTGAGCTGCGCCTCGACCTCCATCAGGCCCACCGAGCAGTCGAAGAGCAGCGACAGGTCCTCGGCCAGCCGCCGGAACGCCAGCTCGACGCGCTGGAGGTCGCTCGGCGCGGCGGCACGGCACAGCTCGCTGGGCGCGGTCATGGGAGCGCCTTCTTTTCGGAGCGCGCGAGTGCGCCGCCTTAGGCGATCCGGACGGGCCGCCCCGCTTGTGCCCGTGGAGGAGCCGTGCGGGCTCAGCGGAGCGGCAAGAGCCCCTCGATCGGCACCAGGTGCTCCGGCACCGGCTCGCCCGTCCGCAGCTTGCCGTCGGTGAACACGAAGGCGTTCCCGCCGGCGTTGACGGTCGCCGCCGGCGCTTCCCCCAGGCGCGAGCGCACCACGATCGAGCCGGCCGAGCAGCACACGCAGGTGCCCATCCCGGGCACGACGTCGACCGCGAAGGCGGTTCCGGTCACGGCGACGACGGCCTGCGCCGTGAGGATCTCGAGCCGCGAGGTCCCCAAGCCCGAGCTCGTGACCACGGCCAGGCTGCCCCGCTCGAGCTCGAGCTCGATCGGCGAGGGCGAGCCGAGGACCTCGGTGTCGGTGTTCTCGACGCGCAACGAGCTGCCGGCCGCAAGCTCGAGCACGAGCTGGTTGCGCAGCCGCAGGCGGATCGGCGCCTGGGGCGTCTCGACCCGCAGCGCCTTCTCGAGCGCCGCGGCCAGCGCGGAGTCCTCGGCGAACGGGACGAGCTCGCCGTCGACTTGCAGCGACCCGCCGGCCGGCGGATCGAGGACGACCCAAGTCGGATCCGGGCGCGTGGGGAGCAGGAACGGCAGCACGACCAGCAGGATGCCCGCGGCGATCGCCCACGGGATCCAGCGTCTGGCGCGGGGCGAAGCCGCTGTCGTCGCACCCGTCCGCTCCGCGAGCTCGCCCGCCACGAACTCCCGGCGCAAGCGCTCGGCGAATTCCGGACGCGCGCCGCTCGGGCGCAGCCGCTCCAGCGCCCGTTCGAGCTCCGGCGAGGGCTCTTCTCCCTCGGGGTCGCGCTCGCGGCCGCTCACGCGTTCCTCCTCCAGCCCGGCGGGGCCAGGTCGTCGAGCAGGGTCCGCAGCTCGGCCAGCGCGCGCGAGTAGCGCTTGCGCACCGCGACGTCGTTGCGGCCGACGATGCGTCCGATCTCCTCGAAGGGGAGCCCCTCGTAGTAGCGCAGGCTGAGCACCGTCCGCAGCCCCTCCGGCAGCTCCTCGATCGCCCGCGCCACCGCCGCGCCCACCTCGCGCGACTCGAGCTCCTCCGCCGGCCCGCCGCCGCGCGCCGCCGGCTCGAGCTCGCGCCCCTCGTCGTCCTTCGCGCGCCGGCCAACCGCCCGCCCGTCGCGGAAGGCGCGCGAGGCCCAGTAGTCGCGCAGCTTGTGGATCGCGATGGTGAAGACCCACGGGCGCAGCTCGCGCTCGGGATCGTAGCGGGGCAGCGAGCGGTAGATGTGCAGGAAGATGTCTTGGGTCAGGTCCTCCGCCAGGTGCTCGTCGCGCGTGAGCCGGCGCACGTAGCCGTAGATCCGATCGAAGTACACCGCGTAGAACCGCTCGAGCGCGTCGGGCCGGCGCTCCGGCAGCGCACGCCGCAAATCCTCGGGCAGCTCGTAGGCGCGCCATCGGCCGCGGCTGGACGCCGCGCCGGCGGCGGGATTCTCCCCGGGATCGTGGGCAGCGCTCTCCATCGCTCACTTCGAGGCCGGCACGCGGCCGTGACGGCGTGGGACGAGGAGTCTAGGCGGGGGCGCGGGGTTGCACCAAACGGGCTCGGCCCGCGAACTACGGGAACGTCAACTCGACCGCATTCGTCGGAACCACCCCACCCGGACCGCTCGGATCCACCACGAACGCCTGCACCGTGATCACCGATCCCGGCGCGACGTTCCCCGGCACCGGCCGCGTCGCCTGCCCCTCGCCCATGCCCGCCCCGCTGCCACCCAGCGGCACGGCGATCGTGCTCGGCAGGAGCTTCCCGATCCACTGGAAGCACCCGCCGCCCACCGCCACCGCCGCGCTCTCGCGCCCGAAGCGCAAGGTCGCGCTCGATCCTCCGAGCGCTCGGTCGATCTCGAAGCGCAGCACGTCGCCCGCCGCCGGGCATCCGGCGATGCGCAGCCTGGGCACGAACCCTCCCGAGCCCGCGCATCCCGACCCGTAGATCACGATTCGGCCGGGACAGCCCAGCCACGCCCGCACGTACCCCTCGCGCGGCTGGTTGTGGTCGTCCTCGGGCGCGCCGGCCACGATGTCCCCGTACCCGTCTCCGTTGAAGTCCGCGCTCGCCCCCAGGCCGAGCCCGAGGTTGTCCTCGCTGTCGTCGCCGAAGAGCGTGCGGATCAAGGCGCCGTCGCGGCCCGAGCGCACCCACACGGCGCCCGTGTGCTCGTTGTCGTTGTCGTGGCGCGCGGCGAAGGCGAAGTCGGCGTAGCCGTCGCCATCCACGTCGCCGGCGGCACCGACCGCTCGACCCATGAAGTCGTCGCTCCCGCCGCCGATGAAGCGCCACAGGATCGCGCCGTTCCGGCCCGAGAAGACGCGCACGCTCCCAGGCGTGACGCTCGGCGCGCCACCGCCTTCCTTCCAGGCGGCGACCAAGAGGTCGGGCCAGCCGTCTGCGTCCGTGTCGCCCGCTCCGGCCAGCGCGTTGCCGAACTCCCCGCCCGGGTACGTGCCGAGGAACGTGTAGAGCACCGCGCCGCCGGCCGAGGAGATCACGCGCGCGCTGCCGGCGTTCGTGCCGCCGGCGTCGTCGAGCGGCGCTCCGGCGAGCAGGTCCGGCATGCCGTCGAGGTCCACGTCGCCGGCGTTCGCGATCGCGGCCCCGAAGCGGTCGCCCGGTGCGCCGAGCGCGTGCAGGGCGATCGTCGCGCCGCCGGCTCCGGAGACTACGCGCACGTAGCCTCCGCTCGTCGCGAGCTGCGGCGCGCCGGCGGCGAAGTCGGGAACTCCGTCGCCGTCGAGGTCCCCCAGGCCGGCCACGGAGGTCCCGAGGGCGTCGCCCGCGGCGGAGCCGTCGATGTCGAGCAGCACGGATCCGTCGCGGCCGGAGATCACGCGCACGCTCCCGCACTGCGGGCCGTTGTCGTCGTCGCCCGGCGCGCCGATCAGGAGGTCGGGCCAGCCGTCGAGGTCCACGTCGCCCGCCGGGGCGACGGCGCGCGCGAAGAGGTCCTGGACGGAGTCGCCGGTGACGGTCAGGAGCGTCGTTCCGTCGGCTCCCGAGAGCACGCGCGCGTATCCCGTTCCCGGGAAGCCGGGATGGATCTGGGGGGCGCCGACCAGCACGTCGGGGAACCCGTCGAGGTTCACGTCGCCGGCGACCGCGACGGCCAGGCCGAAGTAGTCCCCCGCGGCGTCGCCGTCGCGCTCGAAGGCCACCGTCTGCGCGCCCGCGGCGAGCGACGTCGCCAGCGCGGCGATTGCAGGCAGAAGCGCGAGTCGCATGCGGGTTCCTCCGGGCCGCGTTCAGCGGCTCGAAGCCCCATCCTATCGGCTCCCGCGGGACCGGCTCGCCGAAAGCATCGCTCTCGGGGAACGTAGCGCCGCCGCCGGAACCCGGACGCGGCACCCCGCTGCGCGGAGACTGGCCGAGAACCAAGAAGACAGGAGGAGACGATGGGCAGGGAAGACAAGGCCGCGGGCAAGGCGAAGCAGGTGAGGGGCAAGGCCAACGAGATCGCCGGCGCGATCCGAGGCGACACCGGCCAGCAGCTGAAGGGCAAGGCGCAGAAGACCGTCGGCAAGGCGCAGGAGAAGCTCGGCGAGCGCGGGGATCGCCCGCGCAAGCGCTGACCCCCCCGCGCAAGCGCTGATCGGCCCGCGCTGGCGCCGCCAGCGCCGCCGTGGTCTCGTATGGGTTCGCCGTCGCCGGTGCGCAGCGGCGGCACCCGATGCGGCTCCTCCTGATCAGCAACTCGACCCAGCACGGCGGGGGCTGGCTCGACCACTGCGCCGGCGCGATCGAGGCCTTCCTCGGCCGGGACGCGCGCAGGATCCTGTTCGTGCCCTTCGCGGCCTTCGACCGCGCGGCGTACGCGGTGCGCGCGCGCGAGCGCTTCGAGCGCATGGGGCATGCGCTGGAATCCCTCCACGACCCCGGGCTCGGAGGCCCGCTGGCCGCCCTCGAGCGCGCCGAGGCGATCTTCGTCGGCGGTGGGAACACCTTCCGGCTGCTCGCCGCGCTGCTCGAGGCGGGCTTGCTCGAGCCGCTGCGCGCGCGGGCGGCCGCGGACCTCGCCTACATCGGCGCGAGCGCGGGGACCAACCTCGCCTGCCCGACGATCCAGACCACGAACGACATGCCGATCCTCTGGCCGGAACGCCCCGACGCGCTGGGGCTCGTGCCGTTCCAGATCAACGCGCACTACGTCGACCCCGATCCCGCTTCGACGCACATGGGCGAGACGCGCGAGCAGCGCATCGCCGAGTTCCTCGAGCACCACGCCCGGCCGGTCGTCGGGCTGCGCGAGGGGTCGTGGCTGCGGCGCGAAGGGAGCTCGCTCGCGCTCGGCGGCGCGCGCGGCGCGCGGCTCTTCCGCCGCGGCTCGCCGCCGGAGGAGTTCGAGCCGGGTGCGCGGCTCGACGCGCTGCTCCAGAGCGAGTCGGGCGGCGCGCGCCCGGGACCGCTCCCGCCCGAGCGCGTGCAGCTCCTCGACCTCGTGCTCGAGAAGATCGCCGCCCATCCGAGCTACTCCAAGAAACTCGAAGAGGCCGTGGCGCACGGCGAGGAGCTCGTGCTCGACTACCACACCCACGGCCCCGGGCACGGCTACTGCGTCTCGATCGGCGCGCGCCCGCCGAGCGTCGCCGGGCTCGACCTGGGCCCGCCCCGCGAGCTGGCGCACGTGCGCGGCGTCGGGCGCGAGGCCGAGGAGTGCCGGCCGCTGATGGGGGTCTTCGCCTCGATGCTGCGGCGCCGCTACGGCCTGGCGAGCGAGCCGGCGATCGCGCTCGACGGGCAGCTCCTCGACTGAGCGCCGGGCGACCGAGCACTGCGCACGCCTACAATGGAGGGTCCAGCATGACTCGACCCATCCAACCGTCGCGGCTCGCGGGCTTCACAGCGGCGGCCCTCGCCCTCGCGCTCGCCGCCTGCAGCCGCGGCGAGGGCGGCGCGGCCGGCAAGGCCGCGGGCTACAACGTGCTCCTGGTGACGCTCGACACCACGCGCGCGGACCACCTCGGCTGCTACGGCCGGGCGA
>DATKBQ010000535.1:0-2684 GCA_035546375.1 Planctomycetota bacterium
CGAGCACCCTCGAACTCCAGCCTCACCAGCACGCCTTCCTTGGGATTACCCTGCGCCTCCACCTGCAATGCGAGGGCCGACGGCTCCGCCCGGACCACGACCCCCGGGAGCCGGCCGACGAAGGCCGCCTCGCCCGGCACCTGCCCCCGATTCTCCAGGAAGGCCAGCGGAGCGCTGGGCGCCGGGACCTGCGTCTCCAGCGCGTGTCCTTCGCCTGAAGTCGGGGCAAGCGAGGCGATGGCGCACAGGATGGCGAAGCAGATGTGCATGGTCGGCCCTCCGGGCATCGGGGATTTCCCTGGCTCTGGGCTCCCCCCCGGGCGAACTCAGATTCTGGATCGCGATGGCCCTGCCGTCCAACAGAGCGCGAAGGGCCTGGCGGTGATCCTGGTGCTGGTCGTGCTCTTCCTCGCCACGTCCTGGCCGCGCGACGTCCTGGCGCTCGCCGCCGGCGGCCTGCTCTTGACCAGCCGGCGCATGCACTCGCGCGAGGTGCTCGCCCTGGTGGACTGGCAGCTCCTGGTCCTCTTCGTCGGCCTCTTCATCGTCAACCGCGCGCTCGCCGACTCGGGCACGACGGCCGGTTGGGGGTCGCCGGAGTCCCCGAGGGAGACCACGGTCAGCCGGCGCGCACCGCCGACAGGCATGTCGAGCATCTTCACGAAGGAGTCCGCCAGCAGCACCGTGGCGGCGGCTTGCAGGGTGAAGCAGCTCTGCGGCTCGCCGCTGCGCTCGGCTGCGGAGACCCGAGCGAGCCTGGGACACGCAGACTGGCGGCGCGGGGAGCCATCGGCGAAGTTGGCTTCAGCCTTCTCGCAGACCTGGATGCAGCGGTAGCGGGCTGCGGCCTGGAGTCAAGCCGATCGGGAAGGCCGCCGGGTTCCAGGAGAGCGGGGCGCGCGCGAGCGCGTTCACCAGGATCCCGAGCGCCGCGGCTGCAAGCGCGGCCCGCATCGCTTCGGCGTCCCGCTGGTTGCGGCGAGCCGACGTCTGCGCGGCCGGCGCTTGCCGGCTGGCGACACGAGCCCCGGCTGCAGCGCCTTGCAGATCGGGCACCACACGCCGCTCTTGATCGGGCCCGCTTTGGCCTTGAAGCGGTGGCCCCTGCTGCATTCGAAGAGCAGCGGCTGGCTGTGGTCGTTCCAGCTCCGCGACAGGCAGCGGCCGCCGCGCTCGTGCGCCAGGGCGCGCATCCGGCCGAGGGAGCCGAGCGTGCCGTGGGAGCACGTCGGGCACCAGCCGCCGCGGCGCACGTTGTTCGCCGCCGTCACCCATTCGTGGCCGCGCGCGCAGCGCCAGCGCAGGCGGTCCATGACCCCGTAGTACTCCTCCGACAGGCACTCGCCGCCGCGCTCGATCGCCATCTCGCGCATGATCTCGATGCCGAGGAAGCGCCGCGGGCGGCCCTGGCCGCGGCGGCAGACGCGGCACCAGGAGCCCTGGATGAGGGATGCGGGTCGCGCCGACCACACGTGGCCTTCGGCGCAGCGCCAGCGGAGGTTCGTGTCGTGACCGGCGTATCTCGGCGACAGGCACTCTCCACCGCGTTCGCGCGCGAGCGCCTGCATCTGCTCGATCTCGAGCCGTGGCGCCCGGCGGCACAGGGGGCACCACCTGCCTTGCTTGACTTGCAGGGCGCCGGCCTTCCAGCGATGCCCCAGCGCGCACTCGAAGAGCAACCGATCCGACCAGCCGCGGCACCGAGGTGACAGGCACTTCCCGCCCTGCTCCTTCGCGCGCGCCCGGACGACCTCGAGCCAGTTCTCCTCCTTGCAGGACATGCACCAGGACCCCTGCGCGATGCTCGTTGCTCCGGCGCGCCACTCGTGTCCGCGAGCGCAGCGGAAGAGCAAGGGGACGTCCGTGTGCTCGAAGCTCTTGGAGAGGAGCTTCCCGCCGTGGGCTTGGGCGATGAGCTGCATCCGGCGGAAGACGCGCTCCTTGCGCCAAGCGTGGCGGATGGGATTCGCGCATTTCGGGCACCACGTGCCCTGGATGATGCTCTCGGGGACCGCCTGCCACACGTGGCCTTCGGCGCAGCGGTACTTCTGCTTCGTCTGGCTGGTGACGTACTCCGAGAGGATCGTGCCGCCGCGGCGCTTCACGATCTCGACGACCTGCACCAAGCCGAGCTTCCTCCGCGCGTCAGCGGTGCGCGCCCGGCCGCACTTCGGGCACCAGCGCCCCTGCTTGATCTTCCCGGGGCTGACCAACCACACGTGGTCCTCGGCGCAGCGGAAGAAGAGCTTCGGAAGATCGCCCTTGTAGGCCGTCGAGAGCACCTCTCCGCCGCGCGAGCGCGCGATCTTCCGGAGCTCGGCGAGATGATCGACGGGTGTCTTCCTCGCAGCCATGACTCGTTCGTTTCTAGCATGCCCCCCTTCTCGTCGCCGCTCTCCCCCTGGACCGCGCATCGGTTCGAGCCTGGATCGTGCCCGGCGGCCACCGTCGACCGAAACCGCGGCGGCTCAAGCGCGCTTGGCGCGCTTGATCGGAACGAAGCGCACCTCGACCCGCTTCCCCACGGCCGCCGCGATCCTGCGCAGCATGGCCAAGGAATGTCCCTCGTAGTCGTCGTTCTCCAGACGAGAGATGACGGTGTGGGTGGTGCCGACGAGCTCGGCCAGCTCCTTCTGGGTGAGCCCGGCTTGGTGGCGGAGCTCGTAGAGATGTCGCGCGACGGC
>DATKBQ010000536.1:0-6247 GCA_035546375.1 Planctomycetota bacterium
CCCTCTCGCCCGAGGGCGGTGTCGCCACTACATCGCGTTCCGACGATCGATGGGCCCTACGGACACCAGGAAGGCCGCTGACCGGGCGAGTCGCCGCCGTAACCCCTTGCGGCGAGATTCTTGCCTTTCAAGTTGGGCTAGGCCAGTCGGCGGCGCTCGGGCTGCAACCGGCCCTCGGCGCGCGGCTATGCTGAATGCCATGCGTTCTCGCACTCGCCTCATCCTGGTGGGTTGCTTCCTCCTGGCCGGCTTCGCGGTCGCCGTAAGCGCGCTGCTCGATCGCGAGGCCGCGGATGCAGCCGCACCTCGACCCCACGGCGTGAAGGGCCCGCTCGCGAGCACGAGCGAGGCGCTCGCCAAGCCTTCGACCGGATCCTCTTCCACGGTCGAGGGCACGAGGGTGGCGCTCGAAAGTGCGCAACCTCCTCCTGCCCTCCGCTCCAAGCGGACACGGGCTTCGCGCCTCGAGCTCGGGCCCGACGAGGCTCTGGTGCGGGTGCGCATCCTCGCGAGCGAGACGGACGAGCCCGTTCCGGGCGTGCGCCTGATGCTGCTCCAAGGAGGGTCGGGCGGCGGGTTGCACGTCGAGCGCGCGCGCGCACGGAGGGGGGAGATCCCGCGCACCGCCGAGGACGGATGGACCGAGTTCATCGTGCCCGAAGGCCAGGAATTCGACGTGAAGGTCCTCGGACGGGCCATGGCGACCTCGTCGCACGTCCCTGTGCTCGCCCGTGGGCAGACCCACGAGATCGTTCTCCGCGTGCCGACCCAGGAGAATCTCGTGTTCTTTGGCCGCGTGGTCGCCGCCGAGGACCGGACGCCCCTGCGAGGAGCGAGTGCCTTCCTTCGGACGGAAGGCGAACCGGAATCGACCGTGCTCTCGGACGCGAACGGTTTCTTCTTCTTGCAAGCTGCCACTTGGCGCAACGACCGCGGCGAGGTCCGTGCTCCGGGGTTCGCTCCGGTGATCTTCGACGTCGCCGAGGGTCACTCAAGCGTGACCGAGGCGCTGGAGGTGGCGCTCCAGCGCGGCGCGAGCATCAAGGCCAGGGTGACCGATCCCTCCGGTAACCCCTTGTCTCTTACCGGGGTCACGGTCTCGACGAACGGGTTCCGGATCTTCCTGGAGGAGCGCTCCGGCGCTTCGGAAACATCGGTGAGCGTCGAGGATCCCCGCTGGACGGCCATGACCGACGACGACGGCCGATGTGCATTCGAGGACCTGCCGCCCTCGGTGCCGCTCTCGGTGCAAGTGCACTTCCCAGGCTCGAAGCCTTTTCCTCAATCGACTCTCACGCTCCAGCCCGGTGAGGTGCGCGAGGTCGTCTGGATCGGCAGCGGAGGCACCGTGCTGCGCGGGCTCATCGTGGACCAGTCCGGCGCACCGGTGGCCGACCAGAGGATCCTGCTCTTGCACCACGAGACCGATGACCGGGTCGCGCAGAGGCTGCTCCAGGGTTGGGAGGATCCTGTCGCCGAGGCGAGGTCGGATGCGCAGGGGCGCTTCACATTTTCTCCGGTGGCTCCGGGTACCTGGTGGATCGGCCCGGCTCCAGAAGATCCGACCGGCAGGCTGATCCGGCCGTTGGCGTTGGAGCTCCTAGCTCAGTTGGAGCCTGCATTAGGCAAGTCCGAGGGCTCGCCCGATCCGCCCGACAAGATTCTGGAGGACCGGCGCGTGGTGAGCCTGGCGACGCCGATCGAGGTCGGCCTCGTCTCACCGCAGGAAGTCCTCCTTCGGGCCGAGCGTGGCCTCTATATCCGCGGACGGGTCTTCGATTCGCGAGGCGCGCCCGCGGAAGGCTTCGTGACGGCACATGCCGAGACGAAGGATATCGCCGGGTTTTCGGTGTTCGCTTCGGTCGAGGCTGGGGCGTTCAGCGTGGGCCCCCTGACGCCTGGTCGCTGGATCTTGACCGCTTCGGGACTCGAAAGAACCGCTGGGCAATCCGAACCCGTGGTGGCTATCGCTGGCCAGCAAGGCGTAGTGCTCAGGCTCGCCGCCGCCAGTCGGATCCAAGGCGAAATCGTCGGCGCCGGCCGCGATCCGAGTCGGAATGAGTTCGAGGTCATCCTTTCCCCAGCCGAGTCAGACGGGAGCTACGCCTACGGCTCCGATACCGGCTCGGGTTTCGAATTCGGTGGCGTGCTTCCCGGCACTTACGCGATCCTCGCCCGTGCGGAAGTGGACCAGGTGGGCTGGCTCGCCGGCATCCAGGTGGCGCCGGGCGAAGAACGGACGGGCTTGCGGATCCACCTCGGCACCGGCGCAAGGTTGCGCATCCGGAACCGCTCGGATCGGGACGGCTATCTGGAGATCCGGATGGAAGGTTACTCGATCGAGCTCCTGGACGCCGTTGCCGAGGGGGCCTTCTCGATTTGCCTGCTCCCGGGAGGCCGTGCAGAGATCCGCCTGCTCCAGGACGAAGGCGACGTCCCCGTCGAGCTCGACCGGATCGAGGTCGATCTAGTGCCCGGCGAGGAACGCGAAGTCGCCTTCGAGGAGGAGCGATGAGGCTCCAGCCGATCGTAACCCCGCGATTCGCCCTCGCTGCGGTGACCCTCGTGCTCGCCCTCGCGCAGCCCGCGCCGGCGCAGTCGGCCTACGAGACCGATCTCGAGTTCGCGCTCCGCGAGCTGCCGAAGAAGTGCGCCACGCTGATCGCCTCGAAGGACATCGACTGGAAGAAGGTCGAGAAGGAGTTCGCCAAGGCCGCGAAGGACGTCGAGAGCGACCAGGAGCACTGGGTGCTCCTCACCCGGCTGCTCGCGCGGCTGAACGACGGGCACGCCGAGGTCCACACGACCGACAAGACCGCGAACCTGACCTGGCCTCAGCCCGAAGGTGGTGCACCGGTCGGCTGCGGCATGTTCTGGTGCCGATCCGGCAAGAAGATCCTGGTCAAGACGGTCTACGGCGACGCGGTGAAGAGCGGCATCGAGGCCGGCTGGGAGGTGGTCAAGGTCGACGACGTGCCGGTCCAGAAATGGCTCGCCGCGCGGGTCGCGAAGCTGCGCGACACCCAGAGCTTCTCGACCGACCACCAGGCCTTCTTCACCGCCTGCCACTGGGGTCTGGCGGAGCCGGCGGGCAGCACAGTCGGCTACGAGTTCAAGGACGAGAAGGGCTCGAAGCGCAAGAAGAACATCACCTTCAGCCGCGGCAACCCCGTCCCTTGGGGACCGGCGGTATTTCCCGCGGAACTCAAGGGCTCCGACGACGTGCGGTTCACGCTGCTGCCGAGCGGCTTCGGCTACGTCCACGTGCGCCGCTGCAAGGGAGACCTGCCGCGGCAGATCGACGAGGCGCTCACCGTCGTCGGGTCCGCCAAGGGGCTGATCCTCGATTTCCGCGCCAACGGCGGCGGCGGATTCGACCACGACGACTTCATGGGCCGCTTCGTGCCCAAGGGCACGACTCTCTCGTTCGGAAAGTCCTACGCGAGCACCGGCGCGAGCCCCTACGGCGGCCCGATCGTCGTGATCGTCGACGCCGGCTGCCGCAGCGCGGGCGAGACCGGCGCGGGGATCTTCAAGGAGGACGGCCGAGCCTTCATGATCGGCGAGAGCCTTACGGCCGGCATGTCCGCCCAGAAGACCGAGATCGAGCTGCCCTCCGGTCTGTTCAAGCTCTACGTCTCCACCGGCAGCAACAAGGGCCGCTTCAACGGCGGCAAGGGGATCGAGGGGATCGGCGTGGTCCCGCACGAGATCGTCGAGTACGACGCCAAGGACCTCGCCGCGGGCGTCGACACCTTGATCCGGCGGGCTGAGGCGCTGCTCGCGAAGTTCCCCCAGAACGACGTGCCCTACCGGGCCGAGTGAGCTGCGAGATCGGCTCGGGAGCTTCCCAGCGGCTCAGACGCCGCGAGCGCCCGAACGTGGACGAGCTCGACCGCCAGGGCACCCGATCCTGCCCGCATTTCTTCAGCAACTCCGCCCCGCGCGAGGTAGCCTCGTGTTCCCTTCCCCGGCGAGGGACGCGGGGAGGGGGCAGCGCAGCACGGAGTTCCACTTGCTCCCCCACCCGCCGCGTCGCTTTGCCGGAGCGTGCGATCGCGCGCCCGTTCGCACGCCCATCCGCTCAGCGGCCCTGCAGACCCCGTCCGGTCGACCCCGAGCGCGCTCCACCCGCCACGTCCCTCGGATCGAGGAGCCCGTCATGGCAACGTCGAGAGAGATCGTGTGCGAGCGCAGCCTGCTCGGGTCGAGCGCGCTCGTGGCCGCATTCGTCCTGGCCGCGGCCGTGCCGGCGGCGGCGACCGCTGCCTCCCAGGGCATGACCACGCGCGCGAGCGTCGCCTCGGACGGCAAGGAAGGCTCGAACTCGAGCGCCGTCCTCTACGGCCGCTCGCTGTCGGCCGACGGGCGCTTCGTGGCGTTCCAGTCCAAGCACGCGTTCGTGGAACCCGATTCGAACAAGTTCCTGGACGTGTTCGTGCACGATCGCCAGACGGGCGAGACCAAGCTGATCAGCATCGACGGCAACGGCGCCGCCGGCACCGGGGACCAGCCGGCGATCTCCGCCGATGGCCTCCACGTCTCCTTCACGAGCTATGGCTACTCCCTCGTCCACAACCCGACCAGCGGCACCTACGACGTCTACGTGCGCGACCACGAGCACGGCGTGATGACCCTGGCCAGCGTCAACAGCGCCGGCCAAGCGGGCAACAGCGGCAGCTACTTCTCCTCGATATCGGGCAACGGGACGCAGGTGGCCTTCCAGAGCTACGCGACCAACCTGGTGTTCGGCGACACGAACGGCACCTACGACGTCTTCGTGCGCGACCTCCAGAACTCGCTCACCACGCGCGTCAGCATCGCCAGCAACGGCGCCCAGGCGAATGCCCAGAGCTTCCATGCCGCGATCTCCGCCGACGGGCGCCACGTCGCCTTCGCCAGCGACGCCACCAACCTCGTGCCGGGCGACACGAACGGAACCCAGGACGTGTTCGTCCACGAGCGCGGCAGCGGCGTGACCGCGCGAGTCAGCGTCGACTCCACCGGAGCCCAGGCGGGCGGGAGGAGTTCGCATCCCGTGCTCTCGGGCGATGGCCGCTTCGTCGCCTTCGTCAGCGAAGCGCCCAACCTCGTGCCAGACGACACGAACGGCGTCGCGGACGTCTTCGTCCACGACCGCCAGAACGGCCAGACGCGCCGCGTGAGCGTCGGCCCGGCCGGCGCGCAGGCCAACGCGACGAGCGGCATGCCGGCGATCAGCGCTGACGGCTCTCGGGTCGCGTTCCAGAGCGACGCGTCGAACCTCGTGCTCGGCGACACGAACGGCACCACGGATGCCTTCCTCCACGACCTCGCGACGGGCCGCACCGAGCGGCTGAGCGTCGATTCCGACCTCGCACAGGGGAACGGTCCCAGCGGCATGCCCTCGTTGTCGGCCGATGGGCGGCTCGCTGCGTTCCAGAGCGGAGCGAGCAACCTGATCACGGGCGACACCAACGGCGTCCCCGACGTCTTCGTGCGCGACCGCGAGTGCGGCGTCTCGATCTACTGCACGGCGAAGATCAGCTCGGCCGCGTGTACGCCCGCGATCGACTTCAGCGGCACGCCGAGCGCGTCCGCGGGCCAAGGCTTCCTGATCGAGGCGACGGGCTTCCCGCCGCTCCAGCCCGGCGTCTTCGCCTACGGCAAGCTCGGCCCGGCCGCGGTGCCCTTCCAGGGCGGCTTCCTCTGCGCGCAGGCGCCGCTCGTGCGCATCCCGGTCGCGAACACCGGCGGACCCGGCTCCTGCGAGGGCAGCTTCTCGCTCGATTTCAACGCCTACGTCGCCTCGGGCGCCGACCCGGCGCTGATTGCGGGCAAGACCATCTGGGGCCAGTGGTGGGCGCGCGATCCCGGGTTCGCGCCGCCGGACAACGCCAGCCTCAGCGATGCGATCCGGGTGACCCTGTGCCCGTGACGATCGGCTGAGCGGAATCCATCCGATTCGCTCGGTCGAGAGCAATCTGCCTTCGCGCGACCGTACGTAGTAGGCTCGCAGCGCGCCGGCGCCTTCGGGCCGAGCTCGCGGGCGACCCGACCCGGGTCCGTCCTCCCAGGAGCCCACCATGGACACGTCGAGTGAGCTCGTGCTCGGGCGCGGCCTGTTCCGCGGGAGCGCGCTCGTCCTACTCTCCCTGGGCCTGGGCGTCGTCTTCCCAGCGGTGGCCCTTCCTTCGCCCCAAGGGATGACCACGCGCGCCAGCGTGTCCTCCAACGGGGAAGGCGGCCTGCACCCCAGCGTGGGCGT
>DATKBQ010000537.1:0-4577 GCA_035546375.1 Planctomycetota bacterium
CGCGGACGGCGCGGACGGCGCGCGCACGGCGCCCGCCCCCAAGGCGGATCCCGATCCGGACGCGGTGCTCGCGCACGCCGGGGCGGTCGCGCCGAGCTTCGACGAGCTGCGCTCGGCCCTCGAGTGGGCCTTCCAGGGCGAGGAGGGCGTCGCCCCGGCGCTGCTCGACCGCTACGCGCGCCACGCCGAGCTGGTGCTCGAGGGCAACCGGGTGATGAACCTGACCTCCGTCGTGGAGGCGCGGGAGGTGGCCGCCAAGCACTACCTGGACTCCTGGCGCGCGTCGCGCCTGACCCCGCTGGTCGGGCGCAGCGTGCTCGACCTGGGCTGCGGGGCCGGCTTCCCCGGCGTCCCGATCGCCCTGGCCGAGCCGCACGCGCAGGTGTGCCTGCTCGACTCCACCCGCAAGCGGTGCGAGTTCGTCGAGGGCGCCCTGGCGGCGCTCGAGATCGCCAACGCCAGCGCCGTGTGGGGCCGCGGCGAGGAGCACCTGGCGCGGCACAAGTACGACATCGTGATGATGCGCGCGCTCTCCTCGGTGCGCGAGAACGTGCGCCTCCTGCGCAAGGTCAAGCACTCCCACAAGGACCTGATCATGCTCAAGGGCCCGGCCTGGTCGCGGGAGGTGCGCGCCGCCGAGCACGAGGCCGAGCGCCTGGGCTTCCGCCTCGACACGGTCTGGGAGCACGAGCTGCCGGGCGGCATGGGCTCGCGGGCGATCCTGGTCTACCGGGCGCCGGGGGGGCACGGGCTGTGAGCGGATTCGGCTTCTCGGCGTGGCTGGTGATCGGCGCCGTGGCGCTGGTCGTGGTGCTGGTGGTCGTGGCCGTCCTGGGCTACCCGCGCGACAACTCGTTCTGACAGCCGGCCAAGCGCAGGAGCCAGATCGAGAGTGCCGCGACGGCGAGCGTCGCGAGCACCATCACGAAGCTCCATTTCACGTGCTCGAGCACGCTCGGCTCGGGCCTGGGAGGGCGGGGATCGCGCGAGCGCTCGCCGTCGCGGCCAAGCCCGCCGCCGTTCGCTCGATCGGGCCCCCCGGGGCTCTGGGGGCTCACGGTTGAGGCCGAAGGCACGCTGCGGGGTGCCCGGGGGGGGAGTCGAACCCCCACTCCCGTGAGGGAACATGGACCTGAACCATGCGCGTCTGCCAGTTCCGCCACCCGGGCGAGTGAGGCGGGAACCCTAAGCGCAGGAACGCCGCGGGTCAACGGGTGGAGGCGTCGGGATCGCCGGTGGGGGGACGCGGCTCGACGAGCGGCTCGAGCGCTTCCGCCAGCGCGCGCTGGGCTCGCGGGCCGAGCCGATCGCCGCCCTGGAAGCCGCCGTGATCGAGCGAGCGCAGGAGCGGCGTCAGGTCGAGCGCCTCGATCCCGCCCTCGCGCAACGCTGCGAGGTACCTCGCCCCCAGCCGCTCGATCGTGCGCAAGCCGTAGGGCTCCAGGCCCAGGGCCTCGATCGCCGGCCGCAACGCCGCGCTTCGCGCGGGGTCGACGTCGATCGAAGGCGGCACGTAGACCACGACGAGGCGGATCCCCTTCGCGCGGCAGATCGAATCGAGCTCCTGCGCGGCACCGATTGCGGCCTCCAGGCCGCGGCGAGCCGTGCGCTGGTCCTCCTGGAAGAGCTTCAGCGCGGCGAGGAACCGCCGGGTCGCGTCGGCGTCGGTTTTTCGCGCACGCTCGAGACCCTCCTGCCAGGCGCGCGCGTCGGGCAGCGCGGCGCCGTGGAAGTAGCCGTGGTCGCGCGCCGCCTCCAGGAAGTCGTCGCCGCCGTAGAAGACCGCGACGAGCACGTCGGGGCGCAGCTCGTGCAGCCGCTCGAGGGTCGCGATCGCGTCGTACGGGCCGTGCCCCGGAACGGCGGCGTCGAGGCATTCGGCGCCGCCGGAGCGGGCCGCGAGCCGCTCCTCGAGCCGCGCCGGGAACGCGTCGGCGTTCGCGCAGGCGCCGCTGACCAGCTCGTCGCCGCTCACGATCAGGCGCAGCGCCGGCTTCTCGGCGGCGATCTCGCCGTCGCGGCGCAGCCCCAGGGCGTCGGTGCGCAGCGTCCAGGTCCCCCCCGGCGGCTCGGCGCGTGGCCGGCTCGCCTCGAGGTGCGGCCGGTAGCGCGTTCCACCGCCCGGCGCGACCTCGACCAGCGGCCCCGGCGCGGCCCCCAGCGCCTCGAGCTCGGCCAGCGAGAGCGGCCAGCGCAGGATCTGCGGGCCCGACGCGTCCGCCACCAGGAACGCCATCGCGCGGCCCTCGGGCTGGAAGCCGGCGTAGCCGGGCGAGGCCAGCGCGAGCGCCTCGGGCGAGGCCGGATCGAGCGCCGATCCGGGCGCTGCGCGCACGCGCCGAGCCCCTTCGGGGAAGAACGCCTCGATCAGCGGCTGCAGCTCCTGCGCGACGAGCCGGTTCCCGGCGAGGTTGATGTGGTCGTCTTTCTCCCAGAACAAGGGCTCCTGCGCCGCGCGGAATGCAGGCCGGAGATCGAGGCAGTCGATCCGCTGCTGGCGCAAGAACGCCAGGTAGCTGTCGGCCATTCGGTCGGTCAGCCGGAGGTCCTCCGGCGCGAGCTCGAGCGCCGCGGTGACGCGCTCGAAGACCTCCTGGCGCCGCCCCCAGGTCACGTCGGGCAGCGGCGGCAGGTAGGCGACGATCAAGCGGATCCCCTGGCGCAGGCACGTGACCTGGATCTCGGTCGTGACGTCGCGCGCCGCCTGCAGCGCGACCTCCATCTCCTCGGGGTAGTGTGCGAAGTGCTTGAGCGCCAGGAACGACTGGGCGAGGCAGTTGTCGCCCGGGCCCCGCGCGCGCTCCACCGCTTTCCAATAGCGCGTCGGATCCGCGGCCGGCGTGCCGGCGAAGTGGTGCTGGAGCCCGAGCACCTCCACGAAGTCGTTGCCCCCGTAGACGGCGACCACGAAGACGTCCGGCCGCAGCGGCAGGAAGCGCTCGAGCACGCCGAGGTAGTTGTAGAAGCTGTAGCCGCCCTTGCCGGCGTTGAGCACGTCCACCGTGCTCTCCGGGCGGCTCGCCGCGAGCGCGCGCTCGAGCACGTTGGGGAAGGAGTCCTCGTTCGGGCAGACTCCGTCGGTGTGCGAGTCGCCGGTGACGAGCACGCGCAGGTCGGGCCGCCCGCGCGCCAGGTCGCGATCCTCGCGCAGGCCGAAGGAGTTGGTGACCATGCGCCAACTCACCTCGGGATCGTCGGGCCCGTTGCGCCCCAGGTCGAGGCTCGCCTGGAAGCGGAAGTAGCCATGCGGGTCGTGCTCGACGAACTGAGCGGGGTGCTTGAAGAAGTCCTGCACCACCTCCGGCGCCATGGGGCGGCGCCGGAAGGCGGAGGGCGGGAAGATCGGCCGCTCCACCTCGAGCGGCGACGGCCCGGCGCTGGGGACGGGGAAGGCGGCGAACGTCTGCACCGCCGGCACGGGCTTGGGGCGGAACGCTCGATCGACCCTCCGCTTGCGCAGCTCGCGCGCCACCGGCACGAGCACCAAGCCTGCGAGGCCGGCGGAGACCAGCGCGAGCAGGGCTCCGCGCCACCCCCCGCGCCACCATCGGTTCGAGGTCGCCAAGCTGGGAAGTGTAATCGCGCCTTGCCCAGGAGGAGGCGCCGGAGCGATCCCGGCCCGCTGTTGCAGGGAGCGCTCACGAGCCTGGGCGGTCGCAGCCTGGAATCCACCGTCGCCACGCGGAGCCTGCCGCCCGCGGCGGGGCTATGCTCCCCGCGTGGCCGACGAGATCCGCTCCATCGCCCAGAACCGCCGCGCGCGGCACGAGTTCGAGATCCTCGAGGAGCTCGAGTGCGGCGTCGCCCTGACCGGCACCGAGGTGAAGAGCCTGCGCCAGGGCCAGTGCTCGCTCGCGGAGAGCTACGCCCGCTTCCTGGACGGCGAGCTCTACCTGCTCGGCATGCACATCCCCGAGTACCGCCAGGGCAACGTCCACAACCACCCCCCGACCCGCGACCGCAAGCTCCTGGCCCACCGCCGCGAGCTCGCCCGCTTGCACAAGCGCGTCACCGAGCGCGGCGTCACCATCGTCCCCCTCGCCCTCTACTTCAAAGGCGCCCGCGTCAAGGTCCTCCTCGGCCTCGCCCGCGGCAAGAAGCTCTACGACAAGCGCCAAGTCCAGCGCGAGCGCTCCGACCGCCGCGAAGTCGAGCGCGCCCTGCGCCGCCGCCGCTAGCGCCGCCCGCCGGCCAAGCCGCGCGACAGCCCCGGCAGCAGCGCACCCCCCGCAGCGCGCCAACCACGCCGGCAGCGCAACGGCCCGTAGTGCGGCAACCCCACCAGCAGCGCAACGGGCCGTAGAGCAACAGCGGCTCGGTCGGCGGCTGCGCACTCGCCTCGCCACGCGGCCACGACCACCCCGCCGCTCGGCGAACGCGTGCCCCCGGCGAGCTTCCTCCCCGCGAGTTCCGCGCGCTCTCGCGTCGACGCTCATCTAGCCCAACTTGAAAGGCAAGAATCTCGCCGCAAGGGGTTACGGCGGCGACTCGCCCGGTCAGCGGCCTTCCTGGTGTCCGTAGGGCCCATCGATCGTCGGAACGCGATGTAGTGGCGACACCGCCCTCGGGCGAGAGGG
>DATKBQ010000538.1:0-4796 GCA_035546375.1 Planctomycetota bacterium
CTGGACCGTGCCGCTCGGGGGCGGCGAGCACTACATGCTGATCGAGTACGACGACGCGGGCAACCCGGTCTGGCTGCGCAACAGCGGGTATCCCGGAGCCGTGACCCACGACTTCTCGCGCGACGTGCTCGTGCACCCCTCGGGCCTGGTGATCGCTTGCGGCCAGTACGGCTCGAACACCTCCGTCGGCTCGGACGCCGTGCTGGTGGCCTACGACCTCGCCGGGAACCCGGCCTGGACCCGCATCTACGACGGACCCGCCGGGCGCTCGGACTCGGCGGACCGCCTCGCGCTCGCGCCGCAGGGCCGGGTTCGCGCGGCGGGCTACACGCGCACCGCGAGCTCCGACTACGACACCCTGACCCTCTCGGTCGACGCGGCGGGAGGGCTCCACTGGGCGCGAATCTTCGGCGGAGCGGGGCTGCTCGACGACCTGCCGACGGCGCTCGACGTGGACGCCGGCGGACGGACCGCCGTGGTCGGCTGGACCGTGCCGCTCGGGGGCGGCGAGCACTACATGCTGATCGAGTACGACGACGCGGGCAACCCGATCGGCGAGGCGTTCTACAGCGGCTTCACCTCCGATGACTCGACGGCGCTCGACGTCGCCTTCGGCCCTGGCGGGGCGATCTTCGTCACCGGGGATTCCGAGGGGTTCGGCACGCAGCAGGATGTGGCGACGCTCCGCTACGACGTGGGCGTGGTGAGCGCCTACTGCACCGCCAAGTCGGCTAGCATCGGCTGCCTCCCGGCGATCGCCTGGAGCGGCACCCCGAGCGCCGCCTCGGGCATGCCGTTCCTGATCACCGCGAGCGCCGTGATCAACAACAAGGTGGGGATCCTGATCTACGGCAAGAACGGTCCCGCCCAGACGCCCTTCCAGGGCGGGACCCTGTGCATGGTGGTCCCGATCGTGCGCACGCCGCTCCAGTCCAGCGGCGGCACCCCGCCGCCGAACAACTGCTCGGGCAAGTTCTCGTTCGACTTCAACGCCTACATCGCCTCGGGCAAGGATCCGGGGCTCGTCGCCGGCCAGCAGGTGAACGCCCAGTACTGGTTCCGCGATCCCGGCGACCCGTTCGGCTCCGGTTTCAGCAACGCGCTCGAGTTCGCGATCCAGCCGTAGACGTCGTCAAGGTCCGGGCACTGGGACGGGCCTCGCTCCACAGGGGCGAGACTTGGTCTCGCGGCTTGCCTAGCGCCGAGCGCGGCCGGCGCCTAGCGGTTCACTGGCAGCTCGTCAGGAGCTGCGCGAGCTCGTGGCGCAGCGACGCCAGCGCGGGCGCCGCCTCGGGCGGCCAGCTCGACGGGGGCAGCTTGAGGAGGTCCTGGTCCTCGAGGGGATCGCTCTGGAGGTCGAAGAAGCGCTCGATGGGCACGAGGTCCACGCTGCCCCAGAGGTTGTTGATCGGGCGGCGGGCTTGCACGATCAGCTTGAAGCGCGCGTTGCGGATCATGCGCTCGCGCGCCTGCTCGATCGGGCGGTCGGGCAGGCCGGAGTCGAAGTTGGGCTCGAAGCGCTCGCTGAATGCGAACGTGCGCTGCGACGGCGCGCTGGGGCTCTCGAGGATCGGCAGGAAGCTGACCCCGTCCAAGGCCCGGTTGCCGCCGCCGCAGCCGAAGCCGAGCGCGCCAAGGTCGACGCCGGCGATGTCCGCGACGGTGGCGAAGATGTCGGTCACGTCGACCAGCGCGTCGGACTCGCGGCCGGGCTGCTTGACCGCCTTGCCGCTGACGATGAAGGGCACGTTGACCCCGAGCTGGTAAAGGGTCGCCTTCGCCTTCTTCGGGTCGTAGGGCGGGAACACCAGCGGATAGCTGACGCCGTCGACGGTCGAGCCGCTCTCGGTGCCGTTGTCGCCGAGGAAGATCACCGTCGTCTGCGCCCGTTGCGCCGGAGGCATGCAGGCGAGGAGCCGGCCGATCTCCTTGTCGAGGGCCTCGATCATCGCCGCCAGGTAGGGGGCCGGCGACTCGTGCATCGGATACGGGTTCGGGGGCGGGTTCGGCGTGTAGAGCAGATCGTCGGGCGGCTTGTGGAGCGGCGAATGCGGCGTGTTGAAGGCGACGTAGCAGACCCAGGGTTCGGTCTGCGCCGCGATCCAGTCGAGGGCCTCGTTCACCGTTTCGGTGGTCGCGTAGGTGGGCGAGAGCGGCGGCATGCAGCCGAGCCCGAAGGCCGGCGGCGCGCTCGCGCACGCGCCGAGCCCGGCGTGGGCGACCTTGGGCCACACCATGTACTCCTGGACCGTGAACAGGTTCTCCGGCACGCCCGCCCAGTGTCCGAAGCCGGCCAGGATCGGCGCGCAGTCGCCGCCGACCGCCGAGGTGCCCAGGTGCCACTTGCCGATGGCGGCGCTCGCGTATCCGGCGCCGGCCATGGCGAGCATCTCCGGCAGCGTCACCTCGCTCAGGGACAGCGGCCCGAACTCGGGCTTGCCCTCCACCACGATGTGCCCGATCCCGTTGCGGAAGCCGTAGCGGCCGGTCAGGATCGCCGCGCGCGTCGGCGAGCACACGGGCTCGGAGTACGCGTTGCGGAAGAGCACCCCCGAGGCCGCCAGGGCGGAGATCGCCGGGGTGTGCGGCTTGAACTGCGCCGCCGGGTTTCCGTAGCAGTCGAGCTTGTCGGTCCCGAGGTCGTCGGCGAGCAGGATCAGGACGTTCCCTCCGGGGAACGCTTGGACGGGTGCCGGCAGGGCCGCCGGCGACGGGGCGGCGGCGAGGAGGAGCCAAGTGAGCATGGGGGGCCTGCGCTCGTTAGGCGGCGTCCCACGCACGGGGCGCCGGAGGGGGGAGAGCGCTGCCCCTCATCCTAACCGCGGTCTCGCGCCAGCTGGCGATCGCCCGCGGAACCTCGCCGGCATCCGCGAAATCAGCGAGCGGGCGCGGAGTATCCTGTCGGAACCTCCGTCATGACCTCCGCCCTGACACGCTCCGACCTCCGCTCCCTCGAAGAGCTCCTTCGCCAGCACCTCCAGCAACTCGCTGGCGATACCGACCAGCTCGAGCGGGAGGCCTTCAGAGTGCGGGACGTCGCCGGCGAGGACCGGGCCGAGGCCGGCTCCGACATCCACGCCCAGGACCTCGACCTCCAGCTCCTGGAGGTGGAGGACGCGACCCTGCGCGAGGTCCTGGATGCCCTGAAGCGCATCGAGGACGGCGACTACGGGCGCTGCGAGAACTGCGCCTCCTGGATCGCCAAGGAGCGGCTCCTGGCCATCCCGCACGCCCGCCACTGCATCCGCTGCGAGAGCGCGCGGGCCGCGGGAGAAGCGGAAGCGGAAGGCGGGTAATGGAGAGGGGCTTGCCCCGGCTCCGGAACCTCCGATTCCCGAGCCAGCGGGGACGGGTCGCGATCGCGCTCCAGTCCGCGGGACCCGGCGAGCTGGTCGCCGCCCTGTGCAAGCTCCGCTCCGATCCCGAGCGCGAGCGTGCGCTGCGCCGCACGGGCCGCGCGAGTGCGCGCCACTACACCTGGCAGCGCGTGGCCCTCGAGCACCTCCTCCCGCGCGTCGAGCTCGCCGGCATCTCGCCCCGCCGCGCGCAGGGCCTTCGGCGCGCACAGCTCGCGGTCCGATGATCGTGCTGGCGCTCAACCCGGGCAGCTCGTCGCTGCGCTTCGAGCTGTTCCGCGGCCTGCCCGGCGGCGGAGATGCGCTCGAGCGGCTTGCCGGCGGCCGGATCGGCTCGATCGGCGCTCGCGCGCGCGTGCACGCCGGACGCGGCGCCGAGCGCCCGAGCCTGGGCGAGCGCGAGATGGCGGACCATTCGGCCGCGACCGCCTTCGCCCTGCGCTGGCTGCGCGAGCAGGGTGCGCCGGATGCGGCGCGCGAGCTGGACGGCGCCGGCGTGCGCGTGGTGCGCGGCGCGCGGGACCGGGACGTCGCGCCACTCTCCGAGCCCGAGCTGGCGGAGCTGGAGGACCTGGCGCGGGTGGCGCCGCTGCACAACCGGCCGACCGTGAGCGTCGCGCGCGCCGCCCGGGCGGAGCTCGCCGACGGCGCCCCGCTGCTCGGCGTCAGCGACTCCGCCTTCCACAGGACGATGCCCGAGGTCGCGAAGAGCTACGCGCTGCCGCGCGAGCTCTGCGCGCGCCATGGCCTCGAGCGCACCGGCTTCCACGGCCTCGCCGTCGCCTCCGTGCTCGAGCGCTTCGCGGCCGCGGGCGGCGCGGGACGGCGCATCGTGGTCCTGCACCTGGGCAGCGGCTGCTCGGCGACCGCGGTGCTGGAGGGGAGCTCGGTCGACACCAGCATGGGCTTCAGCCCGCTCGAAGGTCTCGTGATGGCCACCCGCTCGGGCGACGTCGACCCGGCACTCGTGCCCTTCCTGGCGCGCGCCGAGGGGATCGACGCGGCGCAAGTCCTGGCGCTCCTGAACGAGCGCTCGGGGCTGCTCGGAGTCTCGGGACGCTCGGCGGACATGCGCGACATCCTGCGCGCGCGTAAGGACGGCGACCGCGCGTCCGCGCTGGCCTTCGACCTGTTCGTGCACCGCGCGCGCAAGCACCTGGCGGGCATGGTCGCGTCGCTCGGCGGGATCGACGCGCTGCTGTTCAGCGGGGGGATCGGCGAGAACTCCGCCGAGGTGCGGGAAGCGATCGGCTCCGGGCTGGACTTCTGCGGCATCGCGCTCGAGCGCGGGCGCAACGCCGCCCTCGCCGGCGAGGGCACGATCTCGCCGCGCGGCGCGCGCGTCCTCGTGCAGGTCGTCGCGCCCGACGAGGAGCTCGCCATCGCGCGCGCGACGCTCGCGCACCTGGCGGAGCGCCTCGCGTCGAAGGGCCCCTGAGG
>DATKBQ010000539.1:0-7277 GCA_035546375.1 Planctomycetota bacterium
GGGAAGGTGCTCGAGCTGGAGTCGCGCGGCGTGCCGCGCGAGCTGGAGGTCGACGAGGTCCTGGTCGGCGTCGGCCGCGCGCCGAACGTGCAGGGGCTCGCCCTGGAGGCCGCGGGGGTCGAGTACGACGAGCGCAAAGGCGTCGAGGTCGATGACCGTCTGCGCACGACCAACCCGCGGATCTTCGCCGCCGGCGACGTCAGCTCGCGCTACAAGTTCACGCACATGGCCGACGCGCTCGCGCGCATCGTGATCCGGAATGCCCTGTTCTTCGGCCGCGAGAAGGCGAGCGAGCTGGTCGTGCCCTGGTGCACCTTCACCGACCCGGAGATCGCCCACGTCGGGCTGTACCCCCACGAAGCGGAGGAAGCCGGGCGGCCGATCGACACCTACACGGTCGAGCTGTCGGAGGTGGACCGCGCCGTGCTCGACGGCGAGGAGGAGGGCTTCCTGAAGGTGCACGTCGAGAAGGGCGGCGAGCGGATCCTCGGCGCCACGCTGGTGTCGCGCCACGCGGGGGAGACGATCTCGGAGCTGACGCTCGCGATCGTCTCCGGCGCGGGCCTCTCGACGCTCTCGCGGACGATCCACCCCTATCCGACGCAGGCCGAGGCGCTGCGCAAGGCGGGCGATCTCTACCAGCGCTCGCGCCTCACGCCGCGCGTGGCCGGCTGGATGCGGCGGTTCCTTGCCTGGCGGCGCTGAGCGGGGCCGCCCAACCCGCCACCCAAGCCGCCATCCAGGCCGCAAGGGGTGCTAGGATCCTGGGCTCGACGGGCCCGATCCATGCTCGACCGACTGAGACCGACCCTCGCCGCCGCGCTGCTGCTCGCCGCCTCGCCCGGTTGGGCGCAGGAGCCGGGTTCCGGAACTGGCGCCCGCGAGGAGCCGCGCGCGCCGGGGCCGGTGATGCGAATCGACGGCGAGGCGATCCCCGCCGAGGCCTTCGGGCGTTGGCTGATCGAGGCCCAGGCAGGCAGCGCGGCGCGAAGCTTCGCCGAGGCGTGGGCGGTCGAGCGCGAGGCTCGCCGACGCCGTATCGAGGTCTCGCCCCAGGAGCTCGCCGCCGAGCTGGAGGCGGAGATCGACGAGCGCGTCGAGGGCGCGTTCCTCGGCATCCGCGACGACTGGCGCGGCGAGCTCCAGCGCCTGGGCCGCAGCGAAGGGGGCCACCGCGCGCAGCGCACGGTCGAGCTGCGCCCCAGGCTCGCCGCGAAGGGCATGGCAGCCCTGGGCCGAGTCGTCCCCGAGGACAAGATCGTGCGCGACTGGGAGCTGGCCTACGGCCCGCGCGGGCGCCACATGGAGCTCCTGATGCTGAAGTTCCAGGTGGAGGTGCCCACGGCGACCGAGGGCGACCGCCGCGTGGAGCAAGCCGCCAATCGCGAGCGTGCGATGGCCGAGGGCCTCGAGCGCGCGCGGCGCGCCCGCGAGCGCGCGCTCGCCGGCGAGGACTTCGGCGCGCTGGCGCGCGAGCTCTCCGACGACGCCGCCACGCGCCATCAGGGCGGCTGGCTGCTGGGCGGCTTCCGCCAGGCCGGATGGCCGCACGCCTTCATCGACGCGCTGCTGGCCCTGCAGCCGGACGAGATCTCCGGGCCGCTCTACGCGCGCGGCGGCTGGTGGGTGGTCAAGCTCCTGAGTGAGCGCCGTACGCCGCTCGATGAAGTGCGCGACGAGCTCGAGGCGCGCCTGATCGCCAAGGGGCCCGAGCAGGACGAGGTCGGGCGCGCGTGGGACGCCGCCGTGAAGGACCTCGAGGTCGAGATCCTGCCCGGGATGTACGCCGCCGCTCCGCAGGCGGAGGAAGCGCACGCCGATCCGGCGGCGCTGCGCATCGACGGCGTCGAGGTGACGCGCAGCGCCTTCGCGCTGTGGCTCCTGCACCTGCGCGGCGAGCCGCTGGCGACGCGCTTCGCCGAGGCCTGGCTGGTCGAGCGCGAGGCGCGCGCGCGCGGGATCGCCGTCAGCGATGCGGAGGTGCTCGAGCGTACCGAGCAGTACCTCGGCTGGCTGATCGACGAGGCCCACCACGGGAGCCGCGAGGCCTGGCTCGCCTACGTCGCCCTCTCGGGCCGCGAGGAGCCGGCGGTCGTGCGCGAGATCGCGGCCCGCATGCGCACCCACCTCCTGGCCGAGCGCTTGATGCAGGCCGAGCGCGAGATCACGCCGGAGGCCGTTCGCAGGCGCTTCGAGGAGCTCTACGGCAGCTCGGGCCGCGCGGTGCGGGCGCGCCTGATCCTGCTCCGCGTCCCGCCGCCGCCGCTCGGGGCCGGTCTCACCCGCGAGGAGCTCGACGCGCGTTTCGCCGAGGCCCGCCGCGCCGTGGGCGAGCGGGCTGAGCATCTCGCGCGGCGCCTGGAGGACGGCGAGGACTTCGCCGCGCTCGCGCGCAAGCACAGCGAGGATCCCGCGACCGCCGCCGCCGGCGGCCTGCTGCCCGATCTCTTCCGCCCGGGCGCCTGGCCGGCCGAAGTGGCCGAGGCGGTGCTCGCGCTGCGCCCCGGGCAGGTCTCCGCGCCGCTCTTCGCCGGCCGCGACTGGGTGATCTTCGAGGCGCTTTCCTCGGAGCCGGTGCGCTTGGAGGAGGTCGAGGGAGATCTGCGCGCGGGCCTCGCCGCCGCGCGTCCGGCGGAGGTGGAGATCGCCGCCTACCGCAACGTCCTCTTGAAGCGCGCCGAGGTCGAGGTGCTGCCCTCGATGTACGAGTGAGGCCGCGCGCGGCCCCCGGCGCTTACTTCTCGGAGTAGCTCTTCAGCACCCACGCCGCCCAGGCTTCGTCGAAGGCCTCGGGCTCCATGCCCGTCACCTCGCGGAACGCGCGTTGGGCCTGCCGGGCGGCGACCTCCTCGCGGGTGCCGGCGCCGTCGTGGGGGACCGGCTCCATGGTCTCCCACAGGAGCTCGCGCATCGTGCGGGCGTCGTCGCGGCGGATCAGGTAGTCGACCCGCGACCAGAGGACCATGTGGTCGGCGAAGGAGAGCGCGTTGCGGTCGGCCCAAGCGAGCATGTCGGCGGTGGCCGGGAAGTAGCGGTGCTCGACCCGCGCGCGCACCTTGGGCTCCCACTCGACCTCGTCCTCGCCGCGCGCGAACTCGCCGGCCGGCGAGGTGTAGATCTGCCAGCGCGGATCGATCTGGCGTATGAACCAGCGCGCCAGGCCCATCTCGAGCCAGATCGGCGCGTTGTGGGTGTGGCCGCGAAAACCGTTGACGAGGTTCTGCACGGCCCCGAAGGCGACGGCGCAGTGCAGCGCCCCGTCGTTGGCGTAGGAGCCCACGAGCTGCTCCATGCTCGTCGTGTAGAGGAAGCTGTCGTCCTCGACGTAGTAGTGGCGATAGGCCAGATCCTGGGGACCGCCCAGGTGCAGCGTCGAGTAGCGCGACATCGCCGCGGTCTTCTCGAAGAGGAGCACCACCGGCTTGCCGTACATGCCGAGGTAGGGCCCCCTTCCGACCTCCTTGAGCGAGCCGGCGCCCGCGCCCTTGCCGGATGCGAAGTCCTCGTCGCGCAGGCCGAGCACCTCGCAGAAGCGCGCGTAGAGCTCCTCGAGGCGCTGGGCGTAGAGGTGCAGGCGCAGCCACGGGTCGATCTCCTTCGGGCGCTTGCGCAGGCCGGGCAGTCGCTTGCCGAGGCGTTCCAGCTCGGCGGTCAAGGACTTCCGCAAGGGCGGGTCGTCCGGCAGCGGGATCGCGTCCAGGCTGCTGCCGAGCTTGAAGTGGGCGGTCTCGGCCCACAAGAGCGGCTCGCCCCCCAGGTCGCGGACCACCTGCTCGGTCGAGTGGCCCGCCGCCACCTGGAAGGGGCCCAGCGAAACGTAGCCGGCCTTGTCGAGGGCCTTTCGCTTGCCCTGCGTGTACGGATCGACCTCGGGCCGCGGCGCGCGGCTGTCCTGCGCGGCCGCGGCGAAGGTGAGCAGCCCACAAAGCAAGGCGGCGACCCGGAGGCCGCCGCCTGTTCCCGATGGTACGGAGGTTTGGCGAACGGAGGCCAGGCTCAGCCCTCTCGTGCACCCCCGGGTGCGGCCGGCGTGGAACCCTCGCGGAGCTCGAGTCTCGAGACCAGCACCGCCTCGTTGCGCAGCTCGTTGCGCTGGGAGCGCAGGTGGCTCAGCTCGGCGTGCAGCTTCTTGAACTTCCGCGAGGCCGGGCCGTCGCTCTCGATGATCTTGTCGAGCGCGGTCTGGGCCTTGGCGATCTGGTCATCGATGTTGTCGAGCTTGTTCAGCAAGCGCGACAGCTCCTGCAGCGGCTTCTGCGCCGGCTGCGCGTAGCTCTGGGCCAGCAGCGAGCCCATCGCGTCCCAGAGCTGGGTGCGCGACTGGTCGCCCATCAGGTCGACGCGCCCGCTCCCGTCCGGCTGCGAGACGAACAGGTGCGCGGGCTTCTCGCCCGGGAAGAGCGACCGGAACGGGTGGTCGTTCTCCAAGACGTCGGGTGGCAGCCGCACGCAGTGGAACCAGCGCGACATGAGCATGGTCTTCTCGTTGTCGGCCTTCTTCGTCATCAGCGCATCGTCGGTGCCGCTGCAGCGGAAGCAGTCGCGCAGCACGAGCAACGGCCGCGGGTCGTCCTTCGCGATGTAGGCGAGGGCCTGCGCGAGCGGCAGCGACCTGCGCACTTCGCCCGCCCTCGTGCGCCCGTCATCGACGACGGCCGGCGCGACGTAGACCGGGTGATCCCAGTCCATGGCGAGCTCGAGCAGGCTCGAAGGTCCGCGCGAGTTCTCGCCGGACGGCATGCCGCCCGCATCGCCTGCGCCACCGGCCGGAGGGGCACCCCCTCCGGGAGCGGACGGGCATCACTGGGGAACCGCGCCGGCCGGTGCGCCCATCGCGGCGACCAGCCAAGCGCACAATGCGGCGAACCACACGCTGCGCGAGGTCTTCATGGAAGGGTCTCCTTCGACCGGACTTCGGGTCGGGAACGGCTCCAGTAGACGCCCGTTCGGGCCAGGGCGCAAGGGCGGACCCAATCCGGTGCCACGCCGGTGGATTGCCCGCTCCCGCCCGGCCCGTCGGGGGCTGGGGCACCCTGGCTCCCATGCCGGGCTCCGTTGCAAGGGAACCCGGCTCCGCCGGAGGTGCTGCCCTCGATGTACGAGTGGGGCGCTCCGGCGCGGCTACTTTGCCGGATACTCCTCGAGCACCCAGGCCGCCCAGGCCTCGTCGAAGGCCTCGAGGTCCATGCCCGTTGCGTCGCGGAGGGCGCGCTCGGCTTGCATCGCCGCGACCTCCTCGAGGGTGCCGGCCCCGTCGTGGGGGATCGGCTCCATGGCGCGCCACAGGAGCTCGCGCATCGTCCGGCCGTCGTCGCGCCGGATCAGGTAGTCGATCCGCGACCAGAGGACCATGTGCTCGGCGAACGAAAGCGCGTTGGGATCCTTCCAGGCGAGCATCTGCGCCGTGGTGGGGAAGTGGCGGTGCTCGACGCGCGCGCGCACCTTGGGCGCCCAGTCGACCTCGTGTTCGCCGCGGGCGAACTCCCCAGGGGGCGCGGTGTAGAGCTGCCAGCGGGGATCGATGTCGCGCATGAACCAGCGCGCGAGGCCGATCTCGAGCCAGACCGGCGCGTTGTGCGTGTAGCCGCGAAAGCCGTTCACCCAGTTCTGCACGACGCCGAAGGCGACGGTGCAGTACAGCGCGCCGTCGTTGTCGTAGGAGGCGGCGAGCTGCTCCATGCTCGTCATGAAGAGGAAGGCGTCGTCCTGGTCGAAGTACTGGCGGAAGGCCTTCTCCGTGGGACCGCCCAGGTACAGCGTCGCGTAGCGCGACATCGCAGCCGTCTTCTCGAAGACCAGCGCGATCGGCTTGCCGTGCATCCCGAGGTGGGGACCCCCGCCGATCTCCTTCAGCGAGCCGACGCCCGCGCCCTTGCCCGCGGTGAACTCCTCGTCGCTCAGGTCGAGCACCTCGCAGAAACGGGCATGGAGCTCCTCGATCCGTTGGGCATAGAGGTGGAGCCGCAGCCAGGGGTCCAGCTCCTTCGGCCGCTTGCGCACGCCCGGGATGCGCTTGCCGAGCCGCTCGAGCTCCCCGATCAGGAACTTCCGGAGCTGTCGGTCCTCCGGCAACGGGATCCGGTCCAGGCTGCAGCCCAGCTTGACGTGGGCGGTCTCGGCCCACAGGAGCGGCTCGCCGCCCAGATCCTGGACCACCTGCTCGGTGGAGTGACCGGTGGCGAGTTGGAACGGGCCCAGGGAGAGGTAGCCGGCCTTGGCGAGGGCCTTCGGCTTTCCCTGCGTGTACGGATCGACCTCGGGCCGTGGCTCGCGGCTCTCTTGGGCCTGGGCGGCGGGAGCGACCGGAGCGAGCAACCCGGCAAGCAAGGCGGCGGCAGCTAGGCCGCCGCCCGCTCTGGATCGGAGTGGGCTCGGGCGGGTGCAGCCCAGGCTCAGCTCCCTCGCGCGGCCCCAGGCGCGGCTGACGCAGGCCCCTCGGCCTTGCGCAGCTCGAGCCTCGAGACCAGCACCGCTTCGTTGCGCAGCTCGTTTCGCTCGGAACGCATCTCGGTCAGCTCGGCGTTCAGCTTCTTGAACTTGCGCGAGCCCGGACCGTCGGACTCGACCAGGTCGTCGAGCGCGGCCTGGGCCTTGGCGATCCGTTCGTCGATGCTGTCGAGCTTGTCGAGCAGGCGGGCGAGCTCCTTGAGCTGCTTCTGGGGCGGTCGCGTGTAGCTCTTGGCCAGGACGGCCTCCATCGCGCCCCACAGCTCGGTGCGCGACTGGTCGCCCATCAGATCGATGCGCCCGCTGCCGTCGGGTTGCGCGACGAACAGGTGCGCGGGCCGCTGGCCCGGGAACAACCCGACGAAGGGGTGATCCGGCTGCAGCGCGTCGGGTGGCAACCGCACGCAGTGGAACCAGCGCGACATGATCATGGTCTTCTCGTTGTTCGAGTTACGCGTCATCAGCGCGTCGTCGGTCCCGCTGCAGCGGAAGCAGTCGCGCAGGACGAGCAGGGGCCGCGGGTCGTCCTTCGCGATGAAGGCGAGCGCCTGCGCGAGCGGAAGCGCCTTCCGCGACTGGCCCGCGCTCGTGCGACCGTCGTCGGCGACGACCGGCGCGACGTAGACCGGATGATCCCAACTCATCGCGAGCTCGAGCAGGCTCGACGGGCCGCGGCGGGCTTCCGGGGGCATGGCCGCCGGATCGACCCCGGCACTGCCGGTGGTCGGGCCCGGGGGCGCGGCCGGAGGCGGCGCGCCGGGAGCCGCGCCCGAAGGCGCGCCGGCAGGCGTTGGGGGAGGCGGGGGAGGCGCTTCCGGAGGGGCACCCCC
>DATKBQ010000540.1:0-8957 GCA_035546375.1 Planctomycetota bacterium
CCCCCACCGCCGGCGCGCCCTCGGCCGCGAGCGCGGCGACGACCTCGCCGTGCAGCTCGCCCGCCACCGCCATGCGCAGCGCGCGCAGCGCCGCCGGGCTGGTCACGCGCCGGCCCTCGACCATGCGCGGCTCGCCTTCGAGCGAGCGCTGCAGCGCGTCGGCCTGCGGCCCGCCGCCGTGGACCACGACGACGCGCGAGCCGAGCGCGTGCACGACCGCCACCTGGCGCGCGATCTGGCGCAGCGCTGCCGGCCGCGCGAGCGAACCGCCGCCCACCTTGACCACGAAGGTCTTCCCCCGGTGCAGCCGCACGTGCGGCGCGGCGCGGATCAGGTCGATCATCGCAGGACCTCCTTCTCGGAAGCGGCTTTGGCGGGTGCCGGCGCGGCGAGCGAGGCTCGCGACGGGCTCACGGCGCCGGAATGGGCCTCGAGCAACGTCTCCAGGAGCGCCGTCTGGGCGTGCAGGCGGTTCTCCGCCTGTTCGATCACGACCGAGGCCGGCGAGTCGAGCACCTCGTCCGCCACGACGATGTTGCGCCGCACCGGCAAGCAGTGCATGAAGCGCGCGCCGCCCTCGAGCCACGAGCGGTCGACGCACCAGCCGCGCAGCGGCGCGCGCAGCTTCGCCTCGGCCTCGGCGTCGCCGTAAACCTCCAAGCTGCCCCACGACTTCGCGTACACCACGCTCGCCCCGCGCAGCACCGCGCGGTCCGAGGTGACCTCGACGCTGCCGCCCGACTCGCTCGCGAGCCGCCGAGCTTGCGCGAGCACGCCTTCGTGCAAGTCGTAGCCCTCGGGGCGCAGGAGCTTGACCTCCATCCCGCGCTGCGCCGCCATGCACAGGGTCGAGTTCGGCACGGCCTGCGGAAGCGCCTTGGGGTGCCAGGCCCAGGTCAGGACGAAGCGCCCGCGCTCGGAGATCTCGAGCTGCTCGAGCGTCGTGCGGTCGGCAAGCGCTTGGCAAGGGTGCCACAGCGCGCTCTCCAGGTTGATCACCGGCACGCCGGCGAAGCGGCGGAAACCGGCGAGCAGCGGGTCGCGCAGGTCCTCCTCGAGCGAGCGCCCGCGCGGGAAGGCGCGCACGGCGAGCACGTCGACGAAGCGTCCGAGCACCGCCGCCGCCTCGCGCACGTGCTCCGGCTTGTCCTGGTCCATGACGGCGCCGTCCTCGGTCTCGAGGTTCCACACGCCGTTGGCGCCGCCGGAAAGCTGCACGAGCTCGAGGCCCAATCGCGCGGCCGCGCGCTGGAACGAGGCCTGCGTCCGCAGCGACGGGCTCAGGAAGAGCAGCCCGAGCGCGCGGCCGGGGAAGCGCTTCGGCGCGGCTCCACCGCGCAGCTCGAGCGCTCGGGCGGCGAGCGCCGCGACCTGGCCAGCCGGCACCTCGGAGAGGTCGTACAGGCCGTTCAAACGCCCACCTCCAGCGCGTCGAGCGCGGCGGCGAGCCGCTCGGCGTGCCGCGGCTCGAGGATCAAGGGCGGCGAGAGCCGCAGCACGCGCGGGTCATCGCTGGTGCCGACCAAGACGGCCTGCTCGAGCAGCGCGTCGCGCACCACCGCAGCGCGCAGGCCTTCGCGCAAGACCAAGCCCAGGAGCAGACCCGCGCCTCGCACGCGCTCGACGGGGCCGCGCAGCGCCGCCTCGCGCAGCGCCGCCGACGTCGCGCGCACGTTCTCGAGGAATCCCGGCGCAGCGAGCCTGCGCGAGACCTCCGCCGCGGCAGCGAGCACCAAAGGCCCGCCGCCGAAGGTCGACCCCAGGAGGCCCGCCGGCATGCGCGAGGCCGCGCTCGAGCGCACGACCGTCAGGCCGATCGGCAGCCCGCCGGCCGCGCCCTTGGCCGTCGTGAACACGTCGGGCACGACGCCGAAGTGCTGCGACGCCCAGAAGCTCCCCAGCCGCCCGTTGCCGGTCTGCACCTCGTCGAACAGGAGCAGCGCGCCGCTCTCGTCGCACGCCGCGCGCAGCGCCTCGAGGAATCCCGGCGGCGGCTCCGTGACGCCGGCGAGCGACTGGAGCGGCTCGAGGATCACGGCGCCGCAAGCCTCGTCGATCGCCTTGCGCGCGAGCGCGCCATCGCCCCAGGGGAGCCGCACGACGTCGAAGGGGGCTTCGGGAAACGCGGCCGACTTCCCGTCGGTCACCGCCGCGGCCGCGGCCGTGCGGCCGTGGAAGGCACCGCTGAAGGCGCACACGAGCGAGCGGCCGGTCGCGGCCAGGGCGATCTTGAGCGCGTTCTCGTTGGCTTCGGCTCCGCTGTTCGAGCAGAAGACCTGCCAGTGCTCGCCCGCGGGGAGCGGCGGCAGCGTGCGCTCGAAGGCCGCGAGGAACGTGTGCCGCGGCGCGTGGTCGAGCAGGTTCGTCGCGAACGAGAGCTCGCGCCACTGGCGCGCGAGCACCGATCCCAGCGCCTCGTCGCCCGCCCCCAGCGTGTTGACGCAGTGCCCGCCGTAGAGGTCGAGCACCTCGCGGCCGCCCTCGAGCACCAGCTCGCAGCCGCGCGCCGAAAGGACCGGCGCCGGCAGGCGCTTGTACGCGTTCAGCTCGCGAAGCTCCATCAGCAAGCTCCCAAGCCCGCGCGAGGCAGGCCGCAGGCCTCGGGGAGGCCCAGGACGAGGTTCAGGCACTGCAGCGCCTGCCCGGCGCCGCCTTTGACGAGGTTGTCGAGCGTCGCGAGCACGGTGAGCACCCCGCCGCGCGCGTGCAGCGCGATCTGCGCGCGGTTCGAGCCCGCCACCGAGCGCAGGTCGGGCACGCCGCTCTCCAGCAGCTCGACGAACGGCCGGCCCGCGTACGCGGCCGCGTAGGCCTCGCGCGCCTGCGCGAAGCCCGCACCCGCCCGCAGCGGCAGCGCCGCCGTCAGGTGGATGCCGCGCGCGAACGGCCCCGAGTGGGCGACGAAGTGCAGCGGCGGCTGGATCCCGAGCGGCGCGAGCGCTTGGCGCAGCTCGGCCTCGTGGCGGTGCCCGTCGAGGCCGTAGGCCCACAGGTTCCCGTGGCGGTGCGGGTGGTGCGTGCCGGGCTTCGGCTCGGATCCGCTGCCGCTCGAGCCCGTGATGCCGTGCAGGATCCAGGGCCGGCCCGCGTCGAGCAGCCCGGCGCGGGCGGCGGGCACCACGGCCAGCTGGAGCGCCGTCGCGAAGCAGCCCGGCGCCGCGACGCGCCGCGCGCTGCGCACCTCGCCTTCGAAGAGCTCCGGCAGGCCGTAGGCGAAGCCCGCGAGCTCCTCCGGCGCAGGGTGCGGCCGGCCGTAGGTCTCTGCGTAGAGGTCGGGGTCTCGCAACCGGAAGTCGGCGGAGAGGTCGGCCAGCGCGATGCGCTCGGCCGCGGACCCCAGGCGAGCGCGTAGCTCGAGCCAAGCGAGCGCGGACTCGCCGTGCGGCAGGGCGAGCACGACCGCCGGGCGCGCGCCGTGCTCGATCGAGGCCGCGATCGCCTCCGCCGCCTCGCCCGCCGAGCACGTGGTCTCGCTTCCCGGCCAGTGCGGGTGCGCCTGGGCCAGCGGCCGCGGCGTGCGCGAGACCGCGCCGGCGAGCCGCAGCGCGGGATGGCGCTCGGCGAGCCGCAGGAGCTCGCCCGCGAGCATGCCCGTGGCCCCGAAGACCCACAGGGGCGTCGCGACCTCGGCCGCGCTCATGGCCGCAGCGCTCCGGCCGCGATGGGCACGACCTCGAGCACCGCCTCGGCCAGCCGGTGGCCATCGAGCAGCGCGTTCCACGCGGGGACGCCCAAGCGCTCGCGGCAGAAGCGAGTCCCGACCGGGGTGTCGGTCACGCGCCCGCAGACGACGTCCACCCGAAGCCCGTAGCGCTCCTCGAGCAGCCGCTGGCCGCCCCACGCGCCCACGGGGTCCTGCGCGCAGAGGATCGTCGCGCGGATGGCCGAGCGCAGCGGGGCGTCGGCGAGCAGCCCATGGACGCCGTAGGTCCCGAGCAGGCCGTCGCCCATCTCGAGCACGACCAGGTCGGGCTCGGCCTCGGCCAGGTGCGCGAGCAGCGCGTGCGCGACCGGCACGGCGTTCGACTCGTCGGTCGTGACCACGCCGAAGTCGGTGAAGATCGCGACCGGCGCCGCGCCGCAGTCGTGCATCTGGAGGATGTCGCGCCGCAGCGACACGCCGGTCAGCTTGCCGGCCGCCACGCGCAGCCCGCGCCGCGACAGCTCGCCGATCAGGACCGCTGCCGCGGTGGTCTTGCCCGCGTCCATGCAGGTGCCGACGAGCACCGCGACGGGCGGGAGACCCTCCGTCGCCGGCAGCGGCGAGCCTGCGAGCGCGGCCCGGGCGATGTTCGACGGCCGTCCGACGCGCGTGCCGAGGTAGGGGAACTCGAGCACGGACCCGAGCACCTCGAGGCGGAACGGCTCGCCCTGCCCGGGGGTCGGCTCGGCGCCCTCGCCGATGACGCCGCCGAGGTTGAGGAGCTGCAGCTGGCCGCCGACCTCGACCCGCTCCGGCACGCGGCCGGAGTAGCCGTACAGCGCGTCGCGGTGCCCGAGGGCCCCCGCGATCACGTCGCCCGGGTGGAGCGCGACCATCCGCCCGTGCACGTCCTCGAGCGTGTTGTAGCTGGTCTTGGCGTTCTTCACGCGGCAGGCGACGACGGTGCCGGCCTCGGCCGGGATCGACTCGCCGAGCACGGCATTGCGATCGAGCGAGAGCCGCATCGTCACCGACGCGATCTTGTCGAGCGTGCAGCGCTTCATCGCACGACCTCCTTCAGCTCGGGCGCCGCGCCGCGGCCGAGGTCGAGGTTGCTCGCGGACTCGGGCGCAGCTTCGCCGGCGCGTCGCCACAGCCGCGCGGGCTCGGCGAGGATGCGCGCGAGCCCGAGAGCGCCCGCGGGATCGCTGCCCTTCGCCGCACGCTCGCCGTAGCGCGCGTCGCTTGCCGCCATCAGGCTGTAGGGCGAGTCGACGCCCTCGACCAGCGGCGAGCCGCCCGCCAGCCGCACGCGCGCCGTGCCGGTGACCCGGCGCTGGGTCGAAGCGAAGAAGGCCTCTAGGTCGCGCTGGAAGGGGTCGTGGAAGAGGCCCCCGTGCAGCCGGCGGCCGTAGACGTCGCCGAGATGGTCCTTCCAGAAGCGCTGCTCCTCGGTGAGCACGAGCTTCTCGAGCTCGCGGTGTGCGGCGAGCAGGACCTCCGCCGCCGGAGCCTCGAAGGCGATCCGGCCCTTGATGCCGAGCACCGTGTCGCCGAGGTGGTAGCCACGCCCGACGCCCAGCGCACCGGCCTCGCGGTTCAGCCGCTCGATCAGCTCGACCGGCGGGAGCACGCGGCCGTCGAGCGCGCGCGGCACGCCGCCCTCGAAGGCGATCTCGAGGGTCGCCTCGCCGCGGCCGCCGAGCGTCCACTGCCAGGCCTCCTCCTGCAGCGGTTCCGAGCTCGTGTGCAGCTCCCCGCCGCCGATCGTGACCCCCCACAGGCCCGCGTTGACCGAGTAGCGCCCGCCCGAGGGCGGAACGGGCAGGCCGGCGGATTGGAGGTAGGCGCGCTGCTCGTCGCGGCTCGGGGCGAGGTCGCGCACGGGAGCGAGCACGAGCAGGCCCGGCGCAATGGTCGCCAGGGCCGCCTCGAAGCGCACTTGGTCGTTGCCGGCCGCGGTGCAGCCGTGGGCCACGGCGTCGAAGCCACCGGCTGCGGCGGCGCGCGCCAGCACCTCGGCCTGGAGGCCGCGCTCGGCGCCGACCGAGAGCGGGTAGACCGAGCCGCGCCGCACGTTCCCCGCCAAGAGCCAGCGCAGCACGCGCTCGAACAGCTCCTCGCGCGCGTCGACGAGGCGATGCTCGCGCGCGCCGAGGGCGAGCGCGCGCGCCTCGATCGAGGCCTTCTCCGCCTCGCTCCAGCCGCCGCAGTCGACCGACAGCGTGGTGACCGCGCAGCCCCGCTCGCGCGTCAGCCAAGCGACGAGGTAGGAGGTGTCGAGACCGCCGGAATAGGCAAGGAGAACGTTCATGGGAGATTCCGGGCTCATGGAGGGGGCGCGGCGCGGTGGAGTCGCGCCTAGAGCAGCTCCTGGATGCGGCGCCGCACGGAGGCCGCGGCGGATTCGGAGGAAAGGGCCACGAGGACCGTGTCGTCGCCCGCGATCGTCCCTTCGACGCCGGGGATCTCCTCCGCCTCGAGCGCCCGCGCCACCGCGCTGGCCGCGCCGGGCTCGCAGTGGAGGAGCACCAGGTGGCGCGGATGCCCCACCGCGCGCAGCAGGCTCTTGAGCTCTTCGAGCGGCGTCACGCGCTCGGACTCGAGCACCTGGTAGACCCCGCCCGCCTTGGCCACCTGCAGGGCGCGCAGGTCCCGCGAAAGCACGGGCTGGGATACGGAGAAGCCGCGGCCCTCGAGGAGCTGGGAGAGCTCCGCTTGGTTGCGGACCTCCTGGCTCAGGAGGATGTCCCGGATGGCGGTGCGGCGCTTGGCGGTGGCTTGCACGGGCGAGAGAATAAAACTGCGCTTACCCGGCCGTCAAGTGAATAAATATCCAAGAATTTTCCCGGGCCCGGCCCCAACGCCGCGCGGGTCACTCGCGCGAGGCGGGACCCCCCGTCTTCGATCGGCAGGCGTCGCCGGAGGCGGCGATCAGCCCTGCATGGCGAGCGCCAGCTCGCGGACGAGCACCTCGCCGTCCAGGCGCAGGTGGTGCTCGCGGTGGTAGCCGCGCACCCAGTTCCGGCCGTCGACGAGGATGAAGGGGATCGCGCGCTTGCCGGTCTCTCGCTCGAGCCGCTCGGCCGCGCCGGGGTCCTCGTCGATGTCGATCTCCTCGTAGGGCACGGCCCGCTGGGAGAGCCAGCGCTTCAGGCGGGTGCAGTCGGGGCACCAGCGGGTGGAGAAGACCTCCAGCCGGTGGCCGTTCGGCAGCGGGAATTGGGAATCCATGGGGGAGCCTCCTAGGCTGCCATTCGAGATCGTCCAGCGTCCAGCCCGCGCCGGCCCGGCGTGCTTCGGCGATCCGCCCCTGGGGCGCGCATTGCCCGCCCTAGGACGGCGCGGCCGAGCGGATGGGCCTCAGAGCAGCGTCCCGCGCAGCAGCCAGCTGGCGAGGCTGAAGTACCCGATCAGCCCCGTGACGTCGACGATCGTGGCCACGAGGGGCGCCGAGGCGCTGGCGGGGTCGAAGCGCAGCTTGCGCAGTAGGAACGGCAGCATCGCGCCCGCTAGGGAGCCCCACAGCACCACGGAGAGCAGGCTGAGGCCGATCGTCGCGCCGAGCAGCAGGAAGTGCTCGCCGTACTTCCCGCCGAGCTCGTGGCCGAGGACGATGCGCAGGAACCCGATCGCGGCCAGGATCAGGCCCAGGGCTAGGCCGGAGGCGATCTCGCGGCGCAGCACCCGCGCCCAGTCCCGCAAGCGCACCTCGCTCAGCGCCATGGCGCGGATCACGAGCGTCGACGCCTGGGAGCCCGAGTTGCCACCGCTCGAGATGATCAGCGGCATGAACACGGCGAGGATCGCCGCGCGCTCGATCTCGTCGACGTAGAAACCCAGCGCCGTCGCGGTCAGCATCTCGCCCAGGAACAGGACCGCCAGCCACACCGCCCGCTTGCGCACCATCGACGGCAGGCCGACCTCCAGATACGGCGCATCGAGGGCCTGGCTGCCGCCGATCTTGTGGATGTCCTCGGTGGCCTCCTCCTGCACGACGTCGACGATGTCGTCGAAGGTGACGATGCCCTTCATGCGCCCTTCGGAGTCGACCACCGGCAAGGCGACCAGGTCGTGCTGGGCGAAGAGCCGTCCCACCGCCTCCTGGTCCATGTTCTCGGGCACGCTGACCAGGTCGGTGTGCATGACGTCGCGCACCGCGCTCGCGCCCTTGGCCCGGAACAGGTCGCGGAAGGAGACCACCCCGAGCAGCCGCTGCTGGTTGTCCAGCACGTAGGCGTAGTAGATGGTCTCCAGCTCCAGCTTCTGGCTGGCCTGCTTGCGCAGGTAGAGGATCGCCTCGTCGACGCTCATCTCGGGCCTCACCCGGGCGAAGCGCGGGCTCATCAGGCCGCCGGCGTCGTCCTCGGCGTAGGCCAAGAGCGTCGTCACCTCGCGCCGCGTCGGCTCGTCGAACAGCGCCATCAGCGCCGGCCGCTCCGCCTCGGGCGCCTCCTGCAGCAGGTCGGCCGCGTCGTCGGGGGCGAGCAGGCGCACCCACAGCTTCCGCTCGGCCGGCGTCAGCGCCGCCATGAGCTCGAACTGGTCGTGGGCGGAAAGCGCGAGGAAGAACTCCTCGCCCTCGGTCGGCGACAGCAGCCGGAAGCCGTCGACCCGCTCCCCTGCATCGAGGATCCGCCAGGCCTCGCTCAGCTCGGCGCCGCTGAGGCGCTGATCCTCGGTTGCGCGCGTGAGCTCGGTCATCGCGGGCCTCCCGGGGGCGGGCCGGGGCGCGGGGCGCGCAGCGCTCTCGTCGCGGGCCTGTGGCGCATCGTCGAGCCTCCTCCGCACCACCGGGGCGAAGGCTCGGGCCCGGGCGTGGCGGACTTAGTTCTGGGAAGGGTCGGCTTCGTCCATGGTGGGGATCGATCCCACGTCTTGCGCGCAGCCTAGTGCGCGCTCGCTTCGATCGCAACGATCACGCTTGACGCCGGCGGTAGAATGCCGCGCGGCAGATCCGTGCTTCCCCGTCGGCGGGAGAGCCGCGACGGATCCGGAGAGGGGGTCGGCGAGCACCGGGCCCACGGGCCGCGAGGCCGTGTCCAGGTGCGTTGGAACGAAGGAGGAAGACTCGATGAAGGTCGAACAGCTCATGACGCGGGACGTGAAGGCCTGCGCTCCCCAGGACAGCCTCAGCCGGGCCGCCCAGCTCCTGTGGGAGAGCGACATCGGCGCCCTTCCCGTGGTCGACTCGGAGGGCCGCGTGGTGGGCATGGTGACCGACCGCGACGTCTGCATGGCGGCGTACTTCAAGGGCCGCCCGCTGGCGGAGATCCGCGTCGACGAGACGATGGCCCGCAAGGTCTACTCCTGC
>DATKBQ010000541.1:0-2382 GCA_035546375.1 Planctomycetota bacterium
GGAGCAGGCCCGACGCTTCGCTCACGACCGCGAGGAGCGGCGCCGCCGAGGCCTGCCGGCGCCGGAGGCGGACGAGCGGTTCCTGGCGGCGCTCGCGACGGGCCTGCCCGACTGCTCGGGGGTCGCGCTCGGCGTCGACCGGCTGCTCATGCTCGAGCGCGACCTGCGCTCGATCGACGACGTCCTCGCGTTCCCCCTCGAGGAGGCCTGAGGGAGGAGGCCGCCGCGGGCAGCCGTGCGTCTCCCCTGATCGCTCTCTTTCTCTCCCTCCTTCCGCTCGCCCACACGGCGCAGGGCTTTCTCCCGCGGCGAACGCTGGCGCCCACGCGCATGCTGGCGGGGGTCGCTCCCTGGTCGCATCCCGAGCTGGTGGCCGCCGTCGAAGCCGAAGCCACCGCGACCAACCCGGTCCTGCTCGACCCGGTGTCGCAGATGATCCCGTGGAGCAGAGCGGCCCGCGACGGTCTGCTCTTCAACCCGTCGCAGGGCGCGGGCGCCGCTCTCCTCGGTAACGGCCAGTCGGCGGTTCTCTTCCCGACCGAGGTGGCGTCACGGTTGCTCGCTCCGTTCCGCGCGGTCACCTACTCGCAGGCGGCGCGGCTCCTCCTCGCCGCCTGGGGGATGTTCCTCCTGGTCAGGATGGTCGGCTGCTCCGAGGCCGCAGCGGGCGCCGCCGCGGCGATCTTCGTCGGTTCCGGGTTCCTGCAGCTCTGGCGCCTGCACCCCCACTCCCTGGTCGCCGCGACCGCACCCTGGATCGTCGCGGCCGCGCTGGCGCTCTACCGCGACCCGGGACCGCGATCGGCCGCGCTTCTCGCCGGCGCCGGCGCGATCGGAGTCGCCGCGGGCCATCCCGAGACCTTGCTTCACGCGTCCTGTTCGCTGCCATCATCGCCCCCCTGTTGGCCCGCCTCGCCGAGGATCTCGATCGCCGGAGCGACTCCGCAGCGACCACCGAGACCGCGGCCCGCTCCGCGCGGCGCTCCGCCGCCGCGGGCGAGCGCCGGCCACTCGCGCCACCCTGGCGGCGTCGCCTCGGATGGAGCGGCGCCTGCGCGGTGCTGGCCTTCCTGCTCGCCGCTCCCGCTCTTCTCCCCTTCGTCGAGACGCTCCGGGTCGCGACCGAGTGGACCGAGCGGCGTCCGCTGGGACGCACGACCGTCGAAGTTCCCCTGCGCGAGGCGCTCGAGCGCCTGCGTCCCGCAGGTGCGTTGCTGGCCCTGGGCGATCCGGTCGCGGGCACCTGGCGCGGACCCGAGAACCTCGCCGAGCTCGGCGGCGGAGCGACCGGGGGCGCCGCTCTGCTCCTCGCCGCCCTCGCCGTCGGCGGCGGCCGCACGCGGCGCCTGCTGCCGATCGCGCTGGTCGGTCTGATCGGGCTCCTGGTCGGCGCCCACACGCCGATCGTCTCGGCTCCCTTCGGGTGGCTGCCGATCCTCGGCGACTCTCTCCTCAAGCGGCTGTCGCTGTGGTGGGTCGTGGCGGCGGCGCTGGTCGCCGCCGCGGGCGTCGACGTCGTCTTCGGCCGTGAGTCCCGCCGGCGCAGAGTCGCCATCGCTCTACCTGCTGACGACGTCCGACCAGCGCCAGGGAGCGCGCGCCTCGACGAGCCGGCTCATCGCCGGGGCGCTGCTGCTCGTAGCGCTGGTGCTGCCACGAGTCCAGCTCTTCCGGAGCTGGATCCCGGTGACGCCGCCCGAGGGCTTCTATCCAGGCACGGCGGCGTTGAACGTGGTCGCACTGGCCTACGACGGCCCCGACGCCGTCGTCTGGGAGCGCGCCGACGCGCTCCCGCGCGCGTTCTTCCCCGGCGCTTGGCGGGTGATCGAAGATCCCACCGCCGCGGCGATGACCGCCGCCGAGATCGGCGACTTCGCCGCGCTCGCGGTCGTCGACCGACCTGCCCTCGATGCGGCCGCGCACGACGACGTGACGGATCCCGCTGCCGCGGCCCACGCCGCGAGCGCAGCGGCGCCCCCCGACTCGGCCGCGACATCGAGTGCAGCTTCGCTACGCGCCAGCGAGCTGGAGCTCGGGCCTCCTCCTCGCCGCCTGCGGCGCCGTCGTTTCCGCGCTCCTCGTGCTCGCGGATCCCCGACGTCGCAGCGCCGAGTAGGAGGCGAGTGGGCGCCCCGTCATTCGCTACACTCCTCGCGTGCGCACGGCAGCTCTCGATCTCAAGGTCTTTCACGACCTCGCCGAGATCCCTCGCGACGCCTGGGACGGGCTGCTCGACCCCGACGACAACCCGTTCGTGCGCTGGCCCTTTCTCGAGGCGCTCGAGGCCAGCGCCAGCGCCGCTCCGGGACGCGGCTGGTGGCCGTGCCATCTCACGGCGTGGCGCGACGACGAGCTCCTCGCCGCCGCTCCCGCGTACGTGAA
>DATKBQ010000542.1:0-8666 GCA_035546375.1 Planctomycetota bacterium
GGGCCGGCTCGCGCCGGCGCGGCTGCGCAGCGTGACCAGGTCGGTGGAGCCGTGCAGGAAGTCCAGCGCGTTGGTCACGAGGTCGCCGTTGTCGGCCTGCTTCTGTCCCAGGCGCATGCCCGCGAAGGGGATCACGTCGACCCAGAAGCGGTCGGCGAGCATGTCGCAGTCGGCGACGACGATCACGTGGATCGGCTCTTGGGAGGCGGCGAGGTGCTCCGGCTTGGGCTCCTCGGCCGGCTCCTCGCCGTCCTCCGGATGCTCGCTCGGCAGGCCGTCGGGGAAGGCGCTCTGCACGTTTCCCGTCACCCGCGCCGCCAAGATCAGCTCCTGGTTCGTGGGGAAGAAGTCTGCCAGGAGCGCGCGCGGGTCGGGCTGGAACTGGATCTGGCTCACCGCGATCTGCATCGACTCGGGGCTGGTGTGGATCAGCGGCGTGAGCTCGGTGGTGGCGCCCTCCTTCTTCGCGAGCACGCCCGCCGTCGCCATGCGCAGGAGCGAGAGCTGCCCGGTGACGATCTCGCCGTCGGCGAACGAGCTCTCGCGCAGCCCGAGCCAAGCCACGTAGTCGACGCGCTCGTCGCGGCCTTGCGAGGGGTAGGTCACCGAGAGGGCGTTGCGGCGGTCGCCGGCGAACTTGTCGGTGGCGAACTGCACGCCCCACGCGTCGAAGAGCGGCCCAAGGGTCGAGCTGCGCGGCGCCATCATCGCCGCCATCGGGTTGCGCGGGTCCTGCGGCGGGACGTCCATCTCGCAGTAGGGATCGACGAAGGCCAGCACCTTGCCGCCGCGCAGCACGAACTGGTCGATCGCGTAGAGCGTCGCCGGCGGCAGGTCCTTGGGGTGCACGATCAGGAGCACGCCCACCTCGGAGGGGATCTCCTTGGCGCTGGTCAGGATCGTGCGCGTCTCGTAGAGCTGGCGGATCTGGTCCATGACGAACCACGGCTGCGGCATCTCGCGCTGCTGCATGAACGGGTTCGGCATCGCGCCCTCGATCGGCAGGGCGGAGAGCACGCCGACCACCAGCTTCTGCGGGTGCGCCAGGCCGTACACGAGCTTGGTCAGGTCGTACTCGAGGAACGGCTCCTTGTCGGGCTGGAAGAAGGGGATCACTTGCTCGTCGCCCACCGAGTTCGTCCCCGCCAGGCCGAAGTAGAGCTGCTGGCCGCCCACCGGCACGCCGCGCAGGCCGAAGCCGACGGCGCGGTCCTCGACCTCCGTGAACGGCTCGGGGTCGTGGATCTCCAGGCGGATCTTCCCGTTCGAGCGCGCGGCGTACTCGCGCAGGAGCTCCTGGATGCGCAGCGCGTAGTCGGGCAGCGGCGGGTAGCCCTGCGCCAGCTCCCTCGAGTAGTAGAAGTGCAGCGTGATCGGCTCGGGGATCTCGCCCAGCACCTTCCGCGTGCCCTCGGAGAGCGTGTAGAGCTTGTTCTCGGTCAGGTCGACCTGAGCCGAGCGCAGCGTCGCGCCGGCGAGGATGTTGACCGCCAGGAGCAGCACGAGGGCCAGCACCAGCCCTCCGACGGTGAGGATCTTTCGGTTCATCGCGGGCTAGTCCGCCTTCTTGATCTCGACCAGGACGGCGTTGGCGAACAGGAAGCAGCCGATCAGGGACAGGAAGAACACCAGGTCGCGGGCCTCGATCACGCCCTTGGTGATCGAGTTGAAGTGGGTCAGGAAGCTCAGCGAGCTGATCGCTTCCAGGAGCGCCGGCGGCGTCCAGGCGCTGAAGAAGTCGAGCACGGTGGGGAAGCCCGCCAGGATGAAGCCGAAGCACAGGACCACGCTGACCACGAAGGCGATCACCTGGTTCTTGGTCAGGGCCGAGATGCAGGCTCCGATCGCGAGGTAGCCGCCGGCCATCAGGAGGCTGCCGACGTAGCTCGCGAGGATCACGCCGTTGTCGGGGTCGCCCAGGTAGTTGACGGTGATCCACATCGGGAAGGTCAGGACCAGCGCGATGGCGGTGAACGCCCACGCGGCCAGGAACTTCGCGACGACCGCCTGACCCATGGTCACCGGCAGCGTCATCAACAGCTCGATCGTCCCGGTCTTGCGCTCCTCGGCCCACAGGCGCATCGAGATGGCCGGGATCAGGAACAGGTACAGCCAGGGATGCCAGCTGAAGAAGGGCTGCAGGTCGGCTTGCCCGCGCTCGTAGAACCCCGCCTGGTTGAAGGTCAGGACCCCGGCGAGCAGGAGGAAGACGACGATGAAGACGTAGGCGACGGGCGTGGCGAAGTAGCCCGCCAGCTCGCGCTTGAGGATCACCCAGATGTTCTTCATGGCGCGCCCCCTAGCTCGCGACCGCCCGGCCGCCGGTCAGCTCGCGGAACACCTCGTCCAGCCGGCCGTGCTCGACGCGCAGCTCGTCGAGCGGCCAGCGCTCTTCGCGCGCCCGCGCGCCGATCTCGGCCACGATCGAGCGGCCCTCGAGCGGCAGCACGCGGAAGGCGGCCTGGCCGTCGTTGCGGTGGAGCGCCTCGACCCTGGCCACCGAGGACATCCCCTGCAGCGAGCGCGCGACGCGGTCGGACTCGTCGAGCACGACGCTGATCACCACGGCGTTGTGGTGGCGCGAGCGCGCCGCCAGCTCCTCGGGCGTGCAGTCGACGACGAGCTTGCCGCCGGCGATGATGATCACGCGCGTGCACACCGCCTCGACCTCCTCGAGGATGTGGGTCGAGAGCACGATCACCTTCTCGCGCGCCATCGAGCGGATCAGCGAGCGCACCTCGTGCTTCTGGTTCGGGTCGAGCCCGTCGGTGGGCTCGTCGAGGATCAGGACCTCCGGGTCGTGCAGGATCGCTTGCGCCAGGCCCACGCGGCGCTTGAAGCCCTTCGAGAGCGTCTCGATCGGCTGGCGCAGGACGCCCTGGAGGTTCACCTGCTCCACGACCTCGGCGATGCGCGCGCGCTTGCGCTCGCCGGAGAGGCCGCGGATCTCGGCGACGAAGTCCAGGAATGCCTGGGGCGTCATGTCCGGATAGAGCGGCGCGCCCTCGGGCAGGTAGCCGATGGCGCGCTTGGCGGGGATCGGGTCCTGGGTCACGTCGTGCCCGGAGACGATCGCGGTGCCCTCGCTCGGGTGCAGGAAGCCGGTGACCATCTTCATGGTGGTCGACTTGCCGGCGCCGTTCGGGCCGAGGAAGCCGAGCACCTCGCCGCGGCCCACCGAGAAGCTGATGTCGTCGACCGCCGTGATGGGGCCGAAGCGCTTGGTCAGGTGCCTGATCTCGATCATGGATGCTGCGTGGCGGGAAGGTTCGGGGGCGCCGGGCGTAGCTCCGCGCGGGTGTGCGACCCGCGGCGCGCTGACCCCTCGGCCCGCGGCGTGACGCGGGCAGGGGCAGAAGGGATAACCCCGGGGGCGCGCGCGGACAAGCCGAAGTCCCCCGGACGGCGCCGCGGGGTCGCGGGCGCCCCCCAGGGGGCTCGCGGCCGTCTACGGGAGAGGCGCGGGAAGTGTTGGAGCGGAGTCCCGTCGCCGGAGCGGGGTGAGTCGCGCACGGGAACGTGTCCGCGGCCCGCCGCGCGCCTCACCCGGTCGAAACCCCTAGAATCGGACCGGCGGACGCATGTCCAATCGCGCGGATCCCACGCCGCGCCGCAACCCGCTCCCCGACCTGAGACGAGTGATGCTCCTCGAACTGACTGCGACCCTGCTGGCCCTGTCGCCCGGCCCGGCGCCCCAGGATCCCCCGATCGAGCCCGCGGCGCGCTTGGAGGCGCTCGTCGAGCGCTTCAAGGACGCCCAGCAGGCGTTCTTCAAGCGCTTGCGCGCGGCAGAGGACGACGAGCAGCGGACGGCGATCTTCGAGGAGAATCCCGGTCCCGAGTTCCTGAAGGAGTTCCGCGCCCTGGCGGAGGAGGTTGAAGGCACCGAGCCCGCGGCCGGCGCGTGGGTGTGGGTGTTCCGGCTGGGCACGCAGTCGAGCTCGGCGGCCGACGCGAAGCAGGCGCTCGAGACGCTGCTCGCCAAGCACGTCGAGTCGCCCGCGCTTGCCGAGCTGGCGCCGGAGCTCGAGTATGCCGGCCACGTCGTGGGCCAGGATCGCTGTGCGCAGGCGCTGCGTACCATGCGCGAGCGCTCGCCGCATTCCGCCGTGCGCGCCGGCGCGACGTTCTTCCTGGCGACGAACCTCTTGAACCAGACCCGGGGTGGCGGAGCCGTGATGTTCGATCTCGAGAGCGGGGAGCACTTGCCGGGAGAGATCCAGGGGCCCGCCGGCGCGCGGAACGAGGCGCGCAAGCTGCTCGAGGAGTGCGCGGAGAAGTACCAGGACGTCGACCACCCGTTCGGCCGCACGTACGGCCAGCTCGCGAAGGGCTTCCTGTTCGAGCTCGACCACCTCCAGGTCGGCATGGTCGCGCCGGACTTCGAGTGCACCGACGCCGCCGGCGTGAAGTTCAAGCTCTCGGACTACCACGGGAAGGTCGTCATCGTCGACTTCTGGGGCGACTGGTGACCCCCTTGCCGTGCGATGCTGCCGCACGAAAAGGAGCTCGTGGAGCGCCTGAAAGACAAGCCCTTCGCCCTGATCGGGATCAACAGCGACGGCGACGCCGAGACGGTCAAGAAGATCCTGGCCAAGAACGAGATCACCTGGCGCAACGCGATCGACGGCTCGACCGGAGGCCCGCTGGCGACCCAGTGGAACGTCAATGGCTGGCCGACGATCTACGTGATCGATGCCCAGGGCGTGATCCGCTACCGCGATGTGCGCGACCAGGCGATGGAGGACGCGGTGATGGCGCTCCTGGCTGAGGTCGCGGCCCCGGCGAAGTGAGCGGGCTGGGCGCCGCGAGCCCCCGAGCGTAGATTGGATCCAGGGGGCTACCTGCCGCCCGTGCGCGGCGTGGCGCCCCGGTCGCGCTCACGGAGGAGGTCATGTCGAAGTCATCCCCGAGGCTCGGGCGAGCCTGGCTCGCCGTCACCGTTCCGCTGATCCTGGCCGCCGCCTCACCCGCCCAGGAGGGCGACCCGGCGGCTCCCCAGGAGCAGCCCACGCCCGAGGCGCGCCTCGAGGCGCTGGTCGAGCGTCTGAACGCGGCGCGGCAGGAGTTCTACGCCGCCTACGACAAGGCGCAGACCGATGCGGAGAAGGACGCGGTCTTCGCCCAGGAACCGTCCGCAGCGTTCGTCCCCGAGTTCAAGGCTCTGGCGGAATCCATCGCCGGGACCGAGCCCGCGGCGCAGGCCTGGATCTGGGTCGTGCGCCTGGGCCAGCGCGTCGACGGCGGCGCGCCGGCCAAGGAGGCGCTCGGCGTGCTCACCTCCCGGTACGTCGACTCGCCGGCCCTCGGCGACCTGGCGCGCGAGCTGGAGTACGCGGGTCACGGGATCGGTTTCGACACCTGCGAAGGGGCCCTGCGCACGGTGCTCGAGAAGAGCCCGCTCCGCGCGGTGCAGGCTCGGGCCCAGTACGTGCTGGCGCGGACGCTGATGCGCAGCCGCGGCCGCCAGCTCTCCGAGGAGGCGGCTTTGGAGCGCCGCGCGGAGGCGCGGAAGCTCTTCGTCGACCTCGCCGAGCGCTTCGGCGCCGAGGACGCCGGCCGCGACCGGACGTACGCCGCCCAAGCCGAGCGCAACCTCTTCGAGATCGACCACCTGCAGATCGGGATGGTCGCGCCGGACTTCGAGTGCACCGACGCCGACGGCGTGAAGTTCAAGCTCTCCGACTACCGGGGCAAGGTGGTGGTCGTCGACTTCTGGGGCGACTGGTGAGGCCCCTGCCGTGCGATGCTGCCGCACGAAAGGGAGCTCGTGGAGCGCCTGAAAGACCAGCCCTTCGCCCTGATCGGGATCAACAGCGACGGCGAGGCCGAGAAGGTCAAGGAGATCCTGGCCAAGAACGAGATCACCTGGCGCAACGCCGTCGACGTCTCCACCAATGGCCCGCTGGCGACCCAGTGGAACGTCAACGGGTGGCCGACGATCTACGTGATCGACGCCCAGGGCGTGATCCGCTACCGCGACGTGCGCGACAAGCCGATGGAGGACGCGGTGATGGCGCTCTTGGCCGAGCTCGCGCCCCCGGCGAAGTGATCCGCCCCGCCCGGGGCCCGCGCGCGAAGGCGGCGTCCCGCGCGAGCGGTCAGGGAATCGTCGCGAACGCCGGCCCGGTGAAGCGCCGCCGCCCGTGCGCCTGGGTGGTGACGACGTAGATCAGCCGGCAGTGGGTCGAGTTCACACCGCTCGGCGCGACGACCTGCGCGCGTCCGCTGTTCGCGACTCCCGCGGCCAGCACGGTGAAGGGCGGCGCGCCGCCCGACTGCGAGAAGAGGATCGTGACCTTGCCGAGGTCCGAGCCCGCGGGCACCGCGCTGGTCCACTCGACGAAGCGCGCCTGGCCGCCCCGCCACACGCGCCCGGGCTCGGGGGCCAGTGCGCGGATCGCGAGGTCCGTCGGGACGCTCGCCTCCGCCAGGACCCGGTGCACGTTGCGGCTGGTGAAGGTCCCCGTCGTTTCCGATTGCACCAGCCACAGGTCGGGAAGCCCGTTGTGGTCGAGGTCGGTGCCGCCGCGCAGGAAGACGCCCGGCTTGGTCCCGTTGCCGGCCGTCGTGCCCGACCAGAGCTCGCTCCACGATCCCGTGGCTCCGAGCGAGTAGATGCCCGCCATGCCGTTGCCGAAGGCCAGCAGCTCGGCGCGGCCGTCGACGTCCATGTCGGCGAAGCTCAGTCGCTTCACGCTCGGGATCGAGATGCTCCCCAGGTTCCCGGTCAGCTCCTGCCATTGATTGCCGGCGCCCCAGGCGAAGACACGCGCCACGCCGCCGCTCACGAAGGCCAGCTCGTCGCGCCCGTTCGCGTCGGCGTCGCCGGCACACGCGGCCACGTAGTGCGACCCGGGCAGGTTGCCGTCGGCCAGGCTGAAGCCGCCCGCGCCATCGCCGAGCCACACCGTGCCCAGCGCGGAGCCCGCGGCGATGTCGAGGTCGCCGTCGCCGTCGAAATCGGCGAACTCGAAGCTCGACGAGTCCGCATTGCCGCCCAGGAAGCCGAAGCTCTGCGACCAGGTCCCGTTGCCGAGGTTGAGGTATACGTGCACGCCGGCGCAGCAGCCGAACGAGTTCGAGCCCACGTCCAGGTCTCCGTCGCCGTCCACGTCGCCCAGGTCCGTGCCGAACATGCCCCAGGTCTCGCCATTCGTGGCGAGCCCGTCGTCCCAGGGCGTCCAAGCCGCTCCGGTGCCGTCGCCGAGCGCCACCTCCAGGAGCTGGTCGCCGAAGTCGCTGGAGGAGTAGGCGTGGTGCACGCCGTAGGCGATGTCCATCACCCCGTCGCCGTTCACGTCGCCCAGCGCGCAGCCGCCGTAGCCGAAGTTGCCGGTTTGCACGAGCGTCCACCCTCCCTGGCAGTCGCCGAGCCAGACGGTCACGCCGTGCTGCTGCGTGTTGACGAACGGCGAGCCGTGGTCGCCGACCGAGACCAGGTCGGGACAGCCGTCGCCGTTCACGTCGCCGGCCTCGATCTCGAGCGGTCCGCCGTCGAGCTTGAGCGTCGAGATCGCGCCGGTGATCTCGACGTAGGAGAGCGCGGAGCGCGGCGCTTCCTGCGGCGTCGCCAACAGGACCCAAGCCCAGAGGACGGACGCGAGGTGGAACATGGGGTGCCTCACGGCCGGGCGGGGATCACGCAGGGCTCGGCCTGCCCGAGCGTAGCGCCGGATCGGGTTCCGCGCCCCTCGCTCCCTTCACTCCGCCGTGGTCCTGCGCTGCGCGCAGCGGCGGGCGGGGATCGCCGCACGCCCGCCGGCCGGGGCGGTCCTAGCGGCCCTCGAGGGCGACCGCGAGCGGGCTCAGCCCTTCCTGGGAGACCGAGCTCACGTTTCTGGCACCCTGCTCGCTCGCGCCAGGTCTGTACGGGCGCTCCGCCTGCGGAATCGCGGCGGCGCGGACGGGCAGGACGGCGAGGATCAGGCCGCTGCGGGCAAGCGTCTTGGTGGTGAGGGCGAGGACCGATCGCATGGGGGGGCGTCTCCGTTCGGGAATGACGTGCGGCGTAGGCGGCGCGCGGCGCGCCTATCTAGGCTCCACTCCCGTGGCCTCAACCCGCGGTTTCCTTCATCTCCCGAGTCTCGGAAACGGCCCTCCGGATGACGGGTCGGCTATCCTGCGCGCGCCATGCCCGACCCCCAGCGGCGCACGCCGGCGCGCGGCGAGACGCCCTTCCTGACCACGCGCTGGAGCGTGGTGCTCGAGGCCGGGCGCAGCGACGAGCCCTCCTCGCGCAAGGCGCTGGGCGAGCTGTGCGAGGCCTACTGGTACCCCTTGTACGCCTACGTGCGCCGGCGCGGGCACCGCCAGGAGGACGCCCAGGACCTCACACAGGCCTTCTTCGCGCGGCTGCTCGAGAAGAACGGCGTGGTCGGCGCCGACCCCGAGCGCGGCCGCTTTCGCGCCTTCCTGCTCGGCGCGCTCAAGCACTTCCTGGCGAATGAGTGGGACCGCGAGCAGGCGCAGAAGCGCGGCGGCGGGCGGCCCGTGCTCTCGCTGGACTTCAGCTCGGCCGACGAGCGCTTCGTGCGCGAGCCGATGGACAACGCGACGCCGGAGAAGGCCTTCGAGCGCACTTGGGCCCTGGCGGTCCTCGAGTCGGCGCTCGCGCGGCTCGAGAGCGACTACCGCGCGCGCGGCCGAGGCGCGATCTTCGAGCG
>DATKBQ010000543.1:0-11273 GCA_035546375.1 Planctomycetota bacterium
CGAGGCTGACCCGCTCGGTGCTGCCGTCCTGGCGATCGTGCACGAAGACGTCGGATCGCCCGTTCGTGTCGCCGGGCGCCAGGTTTCCGGCGTCGCTCGCGAAGGCGATCCAGCGGCCGTTGGCGGAGATCGCCGCCTCGGTGCTGTGCCCTTGGGCCTGCAAGCCGCTCGAGCTCACGCTGGCGCGGGCGGTAGTCTGCGCCCGAGCGGGCGCTGCGACGAACGCGGCGGCGAGCAGCAGAATCACACGGATGCACATCGTGGACCTCCTTGCGGACACCGCCGAGGGCAGGGAGCTCCAGGGCCTGGGTGCCCGGACCCATTCGCATCCTAACGCCGCAGACGGGTTCGCGGGGCGAAACACGAGCGACCGCCGCCACTTGGCTCGCCTCGAGGGCGGGGGCTCGACCAGCGGGACATCGCATCCCGGCCCAAGCCTACCCAGGTGCCGATCCCAGCGCGGCCCCTTCTGCCCAGACCTGTTCAGGAGTGAACCGTTTCCCTCCATGGCCAACCTAGGCCGAGCCGATCAGTGCGAAGCATGGACCGCTCCTTCAACCTCTATACGGAACAGCCGCTCGTCCTGATCCAGACCCCCGCCGACGAGGTCCTGGAGGCCCGGCTCGTGAAAGCCCGGCCGGATGGGATCGAAGCCTACTTCGCTGGCCCGCGGGCGCCCGCATTGCCCATCGCCGAGCTGGTCACCCTGACCTTGACGCAGCCCGAGGTGACGGTGAACGCCCGCGTGGTCTACTGCCAAGTCGAAGGTGTCGGCTTGAGCTATCGCTTCGACGTCGATGCACAGGGGCGCGTCACACTCGGTACCCTGCTCAATCAACGAGGCGCCGTCCGGGTCAGTACGTCGACCTCGGCAATCGACGTCGCCATGTTCGTCAAGGGGGCCGAGAGGTCCGCGCGCGGCGTCCTGAACGACATCTCGGAAACCGGCGCCTCCGTGCTCGTGGCGACGGAAGACGAGGCGATGCTCTTCGCCTCGATTCGCGTGGGCTTGGAGTTCCTGCTGCCCGGGGATGGCAAGCCGTTGCGACTTGCCGGATCGGTCCGCAACCGAGCTCTGGTCGGCTCGGCCATACGCTACGGCATCCAGTTCCTCCCCAAGGAGACACCGGACTTCGAGGCGATACAGAAGCGCATCTACGCGTTCGCCATCAAGCGTGAGGTGGAGCGCACCGCGCCGCCACGGTAGATCGCGCTCGGTCGCTCCACGTCGAGAGCTTCGGACGCTACGCTGAGGGCTACCGGGACGGGCCGAGCGGCTTGGTCCGGGAGGCAGGACCGGCCTAGATCTCGTGCTTGGACGCGGGACGTTCCACCAGGGAAGGCGGGGCGATCGCTACGGAAGGAGTGGACACCGCTGCTGCCTCCTCGACAGCCTGAGGGCGCGCCAAGGGGTTCTGGGTCGCCTCGTTGAGGAGGCGGCACAGCCCCTGGAGCTCGTCCCCCTTGCGGATCCGGCAGGGCTCGGGCCGCTTGCCGTCGGCGAGGTCGCGCAGGTAGCGCTCGAAGCGGTGGAGCGGTCCCACGACGCGGAAGGTCTCGAGCACGCCGACTGCGAGCATCAGCGGGGCCATCAGCAAGAAGGTGAGCAGCACTTGGCTGCGCAGGATCCCGGGCAGCTGCTCCAGCACCAGATTGCCGTCCGCGGGGAGGCTCTCCGCCAAGGAGTTGAGGCGATAGGAAAGCACCAGCACCTGGACCAGCGTGGAAATGCACGCGGCGCTCAGGAAGGCGAGCACGATCCGCAGCTGAAGCCGAGGCTGGGCGAGGACGCGGCGGCGCTTGGGTCGGTGGATTGTTTCCATGGTCGTCTCGAACCTGCAGGCTTGCGGTCTATCGGCCTCGCGGAGCCTCTCGCTCGACTGGACCGGTCTCTTCGCGCGGCGCCGGCCTAGCGGATTCACCGGACGAGGAGGCCCCCTCCAGGAAGGCCGCCCAGGCGGAGGTCTCGGCCGGCAGGTCGGCTCCCGTGATCGACCTCAGGGCGGCCCAGGCGCATCCGCGGACGCTGGGATCCTCGTCCTCCAGCGCGTGGATGAGTTGGGGGACGCATGCCGCCGAGCCGAGCTGGGACAGGGACTGGCAGATCAGCGAGCGCTCTGCCGCGGCCGGCCGCTCGAGCAGCGCAGCGACCTCCAGGGAGAGCTCGCGGCGGTACAGGCGGTGCATCCCGATCTCGCCCAGGGACTGGACCAGCGTCATGCGGTTGCTCGAGGCGAGCCCCGCGACGACGTCCGGCGCGCGATCCGCGAACCAAGCCCGCTCCTCGGCGATCCAGGGCTCCCAGCGGGCGCGCTCGGCGGGCAGCGAGACGCCCCCGATGGCCTTCAGGGCGCGGTGGGCGCTTCCGCGGACGGAGGCGCCGGGGTGGTCCAGGAGCAACAGCAACGCGTCGACGGACTCGACGTCCTCCAGGCTGCCGAGCGCGTCCGAGACGGCGGCGAGCCTTTGCGGCTCCTTCGCGGCCAGGCAGTCGCGCACCTGCTGCACGATGGCCTCGTCGACAGGCTTGGGCGCGGGGCGCGCCACCCGCGCGATCTGGGCCAGGAGGGTCAGGTCCAGCGCGCGGTCGAATCCCAGGAGCGCGCTGAGCTCCGCGAGCGCGCGCTCCCCGCCGAGCCCCGCCAGCGCCGTGGCGAGGCTGCGCCGAACGGCGGTCGGCACGCGCAGCGCCGTGCTCCGCAGCGCGGCTCCGGCACTGCTCTCGCGGGCGAGGATCTCGCGCACCGCGGCCTCGAAGGCCGACGCGAAGCCGCGCGAAAGCAGCCCGTCCTCGTCCTCGCCCTCGGCCAAGCGCGCCAGCCGCTCGAAGTCCGCCGCCCGTCCGCCGGCGCCGAGCAGCCGCGCGGCGATGCGCCGATCGGAACTGCCCGGCGGCGATGCCGCCAGCAGCTCGACCCATTCCATCCAGCTTTCGCGCGGAGCGCTGACGATGCGCAGTACGAGTCCTGCCTCCTCTTGGACGCTCAACGGCTCGCCGCCCGCGGCCGGAGCAGCCGACGCTCGGCGCAACTCCTCCACCCAAACGGCGACCTGGGATGTCGCCTCGTCCCCCTGCGCTGCGGCCGGCACCTGGGTCGGCACGGGATCCGTCGCGACGCGCCCGCCTCGAGTTCCAAGTGCCAAGCTCGCCGCCGCCAGCCCCGCCAAGAGCGGGCGGCGGAAGGTCCTGCGGCACGTCTGCATCGCTCGCTCAGAGGCCGGCCGCCTCGATCGCCTCCTGGAGGGCCACGTTCAGGGTCGGCAGCGCGGCGGGGTCCGCGATGCCGAGCTGGCTATAGGGATCGGTGCGCACACCCGTGGCGAGCTCCTCGGGCAGCCTGCCCGCGCCCCACCAGGTGCGGCGCACGCCGATCGGGTTCTCGCCCGGCGCGCGCAGCAGGCTCTCGTCGAAGTGCAACTGCGAGTTCGACGCCATCGAGATGGCCTTGGCGCTGAGCGCGCCGTAGATGGTCCAGTTGCTCGACACCTTGACCTTGGCGTAAGGCGCGAAGAGGGCGCCTACGAAGCTGGCGTTGGAGGCCAGGGACACGTCGTCGTACTTCTGGCTGGTGAAGTACACCTGCACGTCGCGAGCGCTGGAGGCGGTGCTGATGACGTTCGAGTTGCTGTCGAGCTTGACCGGACCCGTGCAGAAGAGCTGGACCGGGCCCTTGCTGGCGTCGATCGTCAGCAGCGAGCCGGAAGCGGTCGCGAGGCTGTCCACGACGAGGGTCGCCGGGCCCTCTATGCGCAGCTTGGCCTGGTTGTTGAGGCTCAGGGAGGAGTAGTGGTAGCTCCCCGCCGGAATGACGCTCTCGATCTTGCCCAAGGCCACGTAGCTGACAGTTTTGAGGATCGTCGGGACCGGCGGGATCTCCTCGACGAACTCGGTCTTGGCCGGCTCGGTCGAGCCCGAGACGTAGAAGTTGGAGCTCGAGATCGTGGCGTGGCCCGGCCCGGCTATGGAGTCACCCGCGATCACCACCTGCGATGCGGCTAGGATGTCGGAGTTGCTCATCACGACGGCGTTGCTGTCGAGCATCGGCTGCGGGACGCCGTCGACCGTGTTCAGCGGCTGCGAGTCATAGGGACCGTTGGCCGGGTCGTAGCTGTCCACCAGCGTGTTCGATCCCAGCCGCAGCTCCTCGTCGGAAGCCAGCGCGTACCGAGCGATGCTCTCGTACTCCTTCTCGACCACCAGCTCGACCGTGGCGCGCCCCTGGCCGACCAGCGCGGTCGACCGCAATCGCACGCGCAGCGGGCCGATGTCCTCGGCCTCGACCCAGAACAGGCCCTGGCCGTGGCGGATCGGCGCGTCGAGGCTGGCGAGATCGCCGCTGGTGCCCCGCAGCAGGCTCATGGCGGCCTCGCAGACGCCGCCTTCGGCCAGCGCGAAGGCGCGCGCGTCGTCCACGCCGGCGGTCTGCTCCTGTGTCCAGCGCACGCCCAAGCTGGCAAATGCGACCGTCAACACGGTCAGGGTCGTCAGCAGCACCAGCGTCGTCAGCAATGCGCTCCCGCGTCGGCGGCGCGTACGGTAGTCGTTGGTCCTCATGCCCTCCACCTAGTTGCGGAACCCCACGCGACGCTCGAAGGTCCGGGTCAGCAGGCGGCCTTCGGAGTCGCGCCGCTGCAGCGTCAGGCGCACGAGCGCGCCGTCGTCCTCGAACACGACGCACAAGCCGGGCTCGTCGATCAGCCCGTTGCCGTTGTCGTCGGCGCCATTGGGAAGCTCGCCCTCGAGCAGCTCGCTGGCCGAGTTGCACAGCGTGACGACTCGCTGGCCGGGTCCGCCGGGGTCGGTGATCCAGACCACCCGGCATTCGTCGACCAGGCCGTTGCCGTCGTCGTCCAGGCCGTTGTCGAGCTCGCCCGGGCTCAGTTCCAGCCGGATGCGCTCGAGCGGGTTCCACTGGAAGCCCTTGACGCTCCAGGAGTCCGCGCGCAGGAAATCGACGCGCGACGTGCTGAAGGGCGCGGCGGGCCGCGGCGTCACCGAGTCGGTGCTCGCCTCGCGCAGGATCTCGACCAGCCGCCGGATGGCGGTCTCGCCCTCGGCCTCCAGGGCGGCCGAAGCCGTCCCCGCACGGACCGCGCTGGTGATGTTGTGAGAGACGATCATGAGACCGCCCATCATCACGGTGATCAGGACCAGGCTCACGGCGAGCTCCACCAGGGTGAAGCCGCCACGCAGGCGGGCGGGAAGCGTTCTCACAGGTCGGCCAGCGTGGTCAGGAACTGGATCGTGCGCGGTCCCGTGCGACCCTGCCAGCGGATGCGCACGAGCACGGGGAGCACGCGGTAGTCGGCCGCGTGGTCGGCGGCGTCCACGAGGCCATCCATGTCCAGGTCGCGTGGCAGGCCGAATAGGGGCAGGTCCACGTTCTCGTAGAGCTCGGGGCCGCCGGCTGGCAGCACGATCTCGCCCGGCATCCCGTCCGCATCGCCGGGCAGGGCCGCCAAGCCCGCGATGGCGAAGGAGGAGCCCGGAGCCGTGCCTGCCCCGCCGGGATCGTCGCCCGGGTCGGCGTTGTAGCGCGCGAACAGCTCCCCGAAGGGGTCGCCGCGCATGCGTTCGATCAGGCCGTGGCCGGCGGAGAGCGCCAGCGCCGTTTCGCGGTTGAGCTGGTTCGCCGTGCTCGTGGCCACCACCATGCTGACCAGCGCCCCGATGCCGAACACCAGGATGGTGATCGCCGAGAGCAGCTCGATCAGGGTGAATCCCGCACTGCGTCCTCGCAGCGCCTGGCGACGGAGAGATCGTGGACGCAAGGTCTCCTGCATGCGGACTCCAGCCGCATGATGCGGCCCGGCGCTTCATCGGCCGGGGACCGCCCATGACTGCGGCGATTCGCGGCAGCCAGGACCGGCTGGGAACCGAACGACGATCCCGCCTTACCCGCTGCGGTCGGAAAACATTTCCGCCTGCGGGCGGACCCGGCGTGCGTGTCCGGCGGGCGGAGGCCCCTCGCGAGCCGCGCGTTCGGCCCGCAAGACGCGCACGAGCTCGGGATGCGGCGTCGGAACCGGCGCGCGGCCTTCGCCGGGTTCCCAGCCCCAGAGGACGAGCTCGTCGGAGGCCATGTGCTCGACCGCCTGCATCTCGTGGATGCGCAGCATCGGGCATCGCGAGCAACGGCCAACATCAGCTCGACCGCCGTGTCATACCGCGGTCGTCAGCCCCGTCAGGCGAGCGAATGCCTCCCGTTCAGGGATGCATCTCGTCCGCTGCACGCCGGCGGATCGCCTCGTCGTCGCGAGGCTCCCATTCCACGCCTGCAACCGCAGAGCTCCACCGCGAGTTCCAGTCTGCCAGCGGGACGCGGATCGCCGGCTTCTCGTCCGGCGGGCTGTCGCCGATCTCGTAGAGTCCCTCGCACCAAGCCTGCCAGATCCAGCGCAACGCCGCCTCGTTCGCCGCGATCGCCGGCGGCACGTAGACCCAGCCGACGTCCTGCGCGCTCCTCGTCGTCGCGAGTTTGAAGTGACGCAGCGGGTCGGCGTCTCGCACCCGCGGCTCCGGATCGCCCGAGCGCCAGAACCACCCCTCCGGCCGGCGCTCGAGCGCCCCGTTCAGGGCAGTGAAGAGGACGTGGGGCACGAAGTGGGACTTGCCTTGACGCCGACGAAAGCGCCGGGATCAGCGGGGCGCATTGTAAGAGCAATGTCAAGCCGCCCGCGCCGAAAGCGGAGACCGGGGCGCTTGCGCCGGCCGACGGCGGCCCACGGCGCGCCAAGCCGAAGCGCAGCTCATCGCGGCTGCACGAAGCGCCGCTCCACGAAAACCCGACCCGCAGATCTCGTACGCCGGCGGGCCCCGACGTCGCGCCAGGAAGCAATCTCCGGTGGGGGCATCCCCTGGCCGGCGTCAGGGGACGCCCATCCTCAATAGCGCAGGGGCAGGCGCAGGCGCTCGAGCGAGAGGGGCGAGTTCGCGGGCCCGAGGACTCCGCGCAGAGCATCGGGGCCTGCACGGTCGTCCGGCGGCAAGGCGCCGTCCGTCGACAGGAGCACGTCGAGCTCCGAGGCCGGCGGCTCGATCGCGTCTGCGCCCTCGCCCGAGCGCGCGCTGGTCAACGGCAGGAGGTAGCAGCCTCCGCTCCCGCAGACCGGCAGGGGCTTCGAGAGCATGTCCAGCGTGACCCCGGCCGGCAGGAGGATGTTGGCCGGGCCGCCCGGTGCGTGCAGCTGCACGACGCCGGGCCCGCCGTCGCCACCGGCGCCGTCGACGTGGCCCTTGCACGCGTTCGGACCCGCGGTCGGATAGCCGGGGGGACAGGCATCCTCGTGCGGCAACTGCTCCTTGATACCGCTCGGGCCGAGGAAAGCGCCACCGGCGTTCTGCTTGCCCGCGCCGCCCTCGCCTCCGGTCGCGAGCAGCGCGACGCCGCCGGCCCCTCCGGCCAGCGACAGGTCGATCTTGCTCGCGCTGTGCAGGATCACGTGTCCGCCCGATCCGCCTCCGGAGCCGCCGCCCACTCGGTCGAGGAAGAAGGTGTTCTCGCCGCCTCCGCCGGAGCCGCCGCGCGCGCGCAACACGCCGCCCGGGCCGACCTGGATCGTGCCCAGCGAGAGGACCGTCACCGAGCCGCCTCCCCCGCCGCCGCCTGCGCCTTTCTCGTCGCCACCCGGATTCCAGGGGGGCGGCCAGGAACCGGTGAACACCAACGAGGCGTCGCCACCACCGCCCCCGCCGGCCCCGGCCCAGGGCCGCAGGAGTTCGCCCGGCTGGGTCAGGCCTGTCGCGGGATCGAACAGGATGCCCCAGAAGTCGTTGGTCGGGTCGCCGTCCACGAACGGGCTCGGCCCGATGCGTCCGCCGAAAGGTCCGGAAGCTCCGGTGATCGCTCCCTCCGCCTGCGGGTTCTTGTTCGGGAAGCCGTTCTCCGCGTCGAGGCCGATGAACGCTTGGTCGTAGAGCCCGAAGAGGCCGACCGGGCCGAGGGTCTGGGGCTGGTCCGCTCCGAAGCGGCCGCCGCCGCCACCCCCGCTGCGCCGGGTGTCGACGTTGGCGAAGTTGCTCCAGCCCGCCTCGCCGCCGACGCCGCCGCCGTCCGGGACGCCAAAGGCTCCGAAGCCGTTCCCTCCGCGCGGACTCGACATGCTCGTCAACGGGCTCCCCGTGCCGCCTTGGCCGCCTCCGGCTTGTCCGGGCGATCCGGGCTCCGGGAGGAACGTCGTGTTCAGCGTGTTGACGCCGAGGTTGCTCGAGCCGCTCGCGTCGAGCGTGCCCAAGACCTCCACCCGGCCCGTGGCCAGGACGTAGAGCGGATTCGGACCCTGGATGCGCAGGACCGCGCCCTCGCCGATCCGCAAGTTCCTCAGGTCGAGGATGCCGTTCTTCACGACGTACTGCGTGGTCTGCAAGAAGTGCGGCCCGCCGACGATCGTGGTCTGGGTCGTGTCGAAGACGACGACCTGACCGGCGGGCACCTCCCAGTCGAAGTTCCCGCCCGGCCCGCCGGTGCCGGGGAAGCCGCCCTGGCGCGCGAGGGCGTGCGGGGCGGACAAGATCAGGATCGAAGCTGCGAGCAGGCCTCGGGCCTGCGCGAGCGAGCGGATCCCCACGGGCGACCGACGTGCTTGATCCATGGTTTCCCTCGTGTCGAGTCATCGTAGCGGCGCGGGATGTCTCGGCCTTCCGCCCGCCTCAGAATCCGAACGCCAGGCCCAGGCCCGAGAGATGCGGCTCCTCCAGCGTCGCGGCGTTCGAGACGAACGTGATCCGCACCTGGACGAACCGCGCGCCGTCGACCTGGGAGAGCGCGCTCTTCCAGCCGGCGTCGCCATTCAGGAACGCGGGAGTGAAGCTCAGGTTCGTGTTCTTGCCGAGCATCGTGAGCTGCGCCGGAGTGTACGACTCCCCGTATGGACCGACGTTGCGGGCATCACGCCAGGGTGACAGCAGGCCCGGCGACGAGAAGCCGTCCGCGCCGCGGAAAGCGAGCGCCACCTGGGTTCCCGGCGGCAGGTAGAGCCCCGTGGGCTCCACCACCGCGGGCGCGAAGCTCGGCGCAGCGGCCTGCGTATCGAGCCACACGGTGTGCGCGCGGCTGACGCGCACGACGAAGTCCACCTGGCCGAAGTACACCGAGTTGTCGATCGGAGTCGTCGCTCCCCCGCTCGGACTGATGCCGCCCTGGGCGATGGGCTCGTTGTCCGGATCGATGAGCTTCACGCCCGTCGGCGTGACGCCGCCGGCGGAGTAGGCGCGGAAGGCCGGCAGCGCCGAGGAGTTGATCGCGAACGCGACCTTGAATGCGTTGAGCTCCAGCGCGTTCGGATCGGGGTGGGTGCGGAACTCCGTCAACAGCGGCAGCCCGATCGTGGGGACCTGGCCGGCGGGATAGAAGCCCTGGAAACCGTAGCCCGTGACCTGCACCAGCCGTCTCGTGTCCGCGCCGACGCCCTTGAGGCCCGCGAGCGCCTGGATCGACGTGTCGCGCCAAGTCCAGAAGACATGCTGCGCCGGCGGCACGCCCTGGTTGAGCGGCCAGGGCATCATCAACGTGCCCGTGCTCGCGGCGAAGGCTTGCGACGGATCGATGACGTAGCCGGCGGTCTTCGGGTGCACCACGCTGGGTGATTCGAGCGGATCCTCCGCGAAGGTCTTCGTGAGGCCGGAGAACGGGTAGCCCGGAAGCAGGGCGGTATTGATCCACTCGTCCGGCAGCCACGCGCTGTGCGCCAAAGCCATTTGGAACCCCGAGAACGCGTCCGGCTGCGGCGAGACGGCCGGCGCCCAGGCCAGCCCTTCCACGTCGAGGTTGTGCGTCACCTCGTCGAGCAGCGTGAAGCCCAGGTCGTGGTAGCGCCAGACGGACATCAGCCGGCTGCCGTGCATCGAGAGCGGCGGCACGATCGGCGCGATGGACGGCACCATCGCCGCCATCGTCGGCGCACCCGCGGAGTCGGCGACCGCCGAGAAACGCGACACCGGCCTTGGCCGGATGAGTCCCTTGGCGAGGTCGTACAGGAATTGCCCGCGCACCTCGGGCGCGCCGTCGCCGTCCTCGTCGACCGAGGAGAACCCGAGCGCCAAGCTCGAGGTCGAGACCGCCGGCTCGGCGGGGTCGAGCGAGAAGACGCTCGTCAGGCCCTCCTCCAGCGGCAGGCCCGAGAGCCCGCGGATCCCGTTGGGGCCGCCGACCACGCGCAGGCCGTAGACCTCGGCCTGGCCCGCCGCGTGCGCCAGCGGGAGCGAGGGCGCGAGGACGAAGTGGACCGGGAGGACCGAGAACGAGACCGTGCCGACGACGTCGCGCGCGAGCGGCGGGGCCCCGGCCGGCCGCGAGATGGCGAAGGTGTCGAGCGCCTGCACGCTCGCAGGGTCGATCGGCTCGCTGAAGCGGACGAGCACGGAGGCCGAGGTCGAGACGCTATGGTTGGGGGGCGCGAGCGGAGCCGGCTGGAAGCGCACGAAGCACTCGGGCGGGTCGCCCTGCGCCGGATCGAAGGCGGCGACGAACTGGGCGGGCCCGGGCACGACGCTCGACGCGCTGCCCATGACCAGCATCACGCGCACGTTGCGCACCAGCCCTGGCGCGGGGCCATAGATCGGCGGCGTCGCGCCGGGGATCACCTCGACCACGGCGCCGGAGAACTCCAACGCGTCGCCCGGGCCCGCGCGCAGCGCGCAGGCGGGTTGCGCGTACTGCCATGCGACCACGAACTCCGAGCCGCCCTTGGGCACCACGCGCAGCACGCTCACCGCCTGCTGGCCGAGGATGCGCGGCCCGGCGCCGGACAGCGCGCTCGCTCCCCCGCCGGCCGTCTCGCTGGCCGTGCCGGAGGAGATCGAGCGGAAGGACCATTCGAGGGGCTCGGCAAGGGTGCGCCCCGAGAGGTTGCGCAGGCCGGGTTCGGCGCGCAGGAGGAGCCGCGCGTTGGACGAGCCGGCGGAGCTCGCCGGGGGCAATCCTGCGTTCACGTCTGCGCCGCTCGCCAGCGCCTCCTGCGGGGAGACCTCGAGGTCGATCAATACGCGCGTCGAGCGGAATCGCCCGTATGCGACGTCGCCGTGGCTCGGGTCGAGCAGGACGCGGGCGTTGAACGGCGCGATCGGCGGGTCGCCCGCCAGGACCGCCACCGCGCTGCGCAGGCTCCCCTCGTCGAGCAGGTCGTCGAAGGCGAGCGCGAGGGCTCCGTCGCGCGGGACCGAGGAAACCCACAGCGCCCCCGGCTCGAGCGCGCGCGCCGGCAGCCGGCGAAGCCCTCGCTCGAGGCCCTCGAAGGCGCGCTCGAAGGCGAGACTGCCGAGCGGGTGGACGATG
>DATKBQ010000544.1:0-3630 GCA_035546375.1 Planctomycetota bacterium
CAGGCGCAGGGTGTAGCGCAGGAACCCGTCGGCCTGGTCGCGCGGGGCCAGCTCGAAGCGCGCGAAGAGCTGTTCCATGGTGCTCGCGCCGGCCAGGTCGGCCGAGGTGATCCTCGGCTCCACGCTGGAGCGCGGCGCGAAGGCGTGGCGCAGGTACAGGTCCACGGCCCGGCGCACGTGCGCGGGCGTCATCGTCTCGAGGCGCATGCTCAGCCCGCCGTCCGAGCGGACGGCCGGCCCGCGCCGGGTCGAAGCCGCGCGCCGCGGCTACGGCCCGCGCTCACGACGGCGCCCCCGGGGCCGCCGCCAGCGCTTCCGGCGCCCGCAGCGTCCCGATCAGGTCGGTGAGCGCTACGACCCCCGCCGCGTCGAGCAGCGCCGAGACCTCGGAGGGGAGCCGCGCCAGCCGCGAGGGGTCGCTGAAGCAGGCGGTGCCGACCTGCACGGCGCGGCAGCCGGCCACCAGGAACTCCAGCACGTCGTCCGCGCTCGCGATCCCGCCGCAGCCGACCACCGGGATCGCGACCACCTGCGCGCAGGCCCAGGCGCAGCGCAGCGCCACCGGCTTGATCCCGGTGCCGGAGTACCCGCCCTGCACGCTGGCGAGCCCGGGCTTGCGACTCTGCCAATGGACCGCCATCCCGAGCAGGGTGTTCACCGCGGTGATCCCGTCGGCGCCGGCGGCCTCGACCGCGCGCGCCATCTCGGCGATGTCCGAGACGTTGGGCGAGAGCTTGGCCCAGACCGGCTTCCCGGTCGAGGCGCGTACCAGCGAGATCACCCGCTCGGCCATGCGCGGGCTGGTGGCGAAGGGCAGCTTGCCGCCCTGCACGTTGGGGCAGGAGAGGTTGACCTCCAGCGCGTCGACCGCGGCCTCGCCGTCCAGCCGGGCGGCCAGCTCGCCGAACTCCTCCGCGCGCTCGGCGCCGATGTTGGTCACGACCACCGTGTCCGCCTCGAAGAGCTCCGGCAGCACGTCGCGGACGTACGCCTCGAGGCCGCGGTTCTCCAGGCCGATCGAGTTCAAGAGCCCGGCCTCGGTCTCGCAGATCCGCGGGTGCGCGTTGCCCGGCCGGGGGCGCAGCGTGACCGTCTTGCCTACGAGCCCGCCGAGCGCCTCGGGCGGCGCGAAGGCGCGCATCTCGAGCCCGTGGCCGAAGGTGCCCGACGCGGAGAGGATCGGGTTGCGGAGCTCGAGCGGCCCCAGGGAGACCGCGAGGCTGGCCATGATCCGGAATCTAATGGGCCCCCGCGGACTGGGCAACAAGCCCCCCCGCCGGGGACCGGCCCCGCGCACGCCCGGGCCGGCTCAACCGCCGGTGGGCTCGGCGAGCGGCGCGCCGGCCTCGCTGCGGGCGGGGCGGAGGCTCACGGCGAAGAGCAGCGCCGCGCCGACGGTGATGCAGGCGTCGGCGACGTTGAAGGTCGGGAAGTGCCAGCCCCAGGGCAGGTAGACGTCGATGAAGTCGCGCACCTTCCCGAAGCGCTCGCCGGGATCGGCGAGGAACAGGTTGTCGTAGAGGTTGCCCAGCGCGCCGGCAAGGATCAGCGCCAGCGCGGCCGCCAGGACCCGGCGCGCGGGCGGCGTGCGCACCAAGAGGACCGCCAGGAAGACCGCCGCCGCCATGCGGCCGAAGACCAGGAGCCACGAGGGCAGCTTGTCGAAGCCCCAGGCCATGCCCGGGTTCCGCGAGAGCATGAAGGCCAGCCAGCCGTCGACGAGCGGCCGGCGCAGGTGGCCGTGCTCGTCGTAGCGCATGCCGGCGGGATGGGACGTGATCCAGGCGAAGACGGCGGACTTGCTCCAGAGGTCGAGGGCCAGGAGCAGGGCCACCGCGCCGAAGCGCGCCGCGAGCTGCCGCGGACCCGCTCGCGTCTCCTCGGCCGTGGCCGCCGCCGTCGCGCCAGCGCCAGGAGACGGTCTCACCGCTGCGCTCACCAGCCGCGGCGCTCGACCTGGCGCTGGCACTCGATGCAGTGGCGGGCGTGGGGCACGGCCTTGAGACGCTCCTTCAGGATCGGGTCGCCGCACCCCTCGCACAGGCCGTAGGTGCCGTTCTGGATCCGTTCCAGCGCCTCGACGATCTCGCGCAGGGTCGTCCCGTCGCGCTCCAGGAGCTCCAGGTTGAACTCCTGGTAGTAGCTGTCGGAAGTGTCGCCCGGGCGCGTCTCCGAGGCGAGCGCGGAACCGTTGGGCCCGAAGGCATCCTCCTGGAGCTGGGACATGTCCCCGGACAGGACGGCGCGGGCCCGCAGCAGGCTGTTCCGGAAGGTGTCGAGGTCCTTGGGGGAGAGCTTCTTCGGCATGCCAGTTCCCGGCGGCCCCCGTTCTCGGCGGTTAGCTCGGCGGCTGGGAGCGCCGCGCAGATGTCGCGCGTGGGGCGCGGTACTATAGTGGCGCCCGTTGCGCAGTCAAGCCGGCGATCCCCGAAACGGGAACGGGAGCGGCGCGCGGGCGGAGAGGACGCGACGCGGCGCGCAGGCGTTGCCGGCGAGCTTCCGCGCGGGCCTCGATGACTTCCTCGAGGCGCTGCGCGTCGAGGCGGGGCTCGCGAGCTCGACGCTCGCCGCCTACCGCGCCGACCTCGAGCGTGCGCTTGTCTGGGCCGCGGCGCGCGGGCTGACGCGCTGGGACGAGCTCCGGGCGGAGCACGTGGTCGAGCACCTCGCCGCCCGCCGCGCCCAGGGAGCGGCCGAGGCGAGCGTCGCGCGCGGCCTCTCGGCGCTGCGCATGCTGTTGCGCCACCTGGCGGGCGAGGGACAGCTCGAGCGGGATCCCTGCGCCCGCATCGAGGCGCCGCAGCTCCGCCGCGCGCTGCCGCGCTCCCTCTCGGTCGCCGAGGTCGAGCGCCTGCTGGCAGCCCCTGCCGGCGACCACTGGCGCGACCAGCGTGACCGCGCCCTCCTGGAGGTGCTCTACGCCTGCGGCGCGCGCGTCAGCGAGGCGGTTTCCCTCTCGACCGACGGGCTCGAGCCCTCCCTGCGCGTCCTGCGGCTGGTGGGCAAGGGCTCGAAGACCCGCCTGGTGCCCTGCGGCGAGCGCGCCCGGGCGGCGCTCGAGGCCTGGCTCGCGGGCGGGCGGCGGGTCCTCGGGGGCAGCTCGCGGCGGCGCGAGGTGTTCCTCACGCGCAGCGGCGCACCCCTCGATCGCGTGAACGCCTGGCGGCGGGTCAAGGCCGCGGCCCTGCGCGCCGGCTTGACGGCGCGCGTCACGCCGCACACCCTGCGGCACTCCTTCGCCACGCACATGATCGAGGCCGGAGCCGACCTGCGCAGCGTCCAGGAGATGCTCGGACACGCCTCGATCGCGACCACCGAGGTGTACGCGCACCTCGACCGCGAGCACGTCCTGTCGCTGCACCGGCTCTACCACCCGCGCGCGTAGGCGCCGCCCGTCCATGGAACAAGTAACCCTCGTCGAGGCCGTGGCGCGCATGGCGATGGCTTCGATGCTCGGCGGCGTGCTCGGCCTCCAGCGCGAGACGAAGGGCAAGCCCGCGGGCCTCAAGACGCACATGATGGTCTCGCTGGGCTCGGCGGCGTTCACGCTCCTGACGCTGCAGATCTTCGTCACCTATACCGGCAGCCTCGAGAACGCCCGCAGCGATCCCCTGCGCATCATCGAAGGCG
>DATKBQ010000545.1:0-6623 GCA_035546375.1 Planctomycetota bacterium
CGAGCGGCGCGACCGAGATCCACGCCGCCGGCGCCGGCCGGAGTGCGCGCGGGGCGCCTCAGCCGAAGGCGGCCTCGAGCCCGCGCGCGACACCGCTCGCGCTCGCCGCGTAGCGCAAGCAGTGCAGGATCCCTGGACCGAAGGCTTCGGGGCCCTGCATATCGTGGCGCAGCGCCAGCGTCTCGCCGGCTTGGCCCAGGAGCACCTCCTGGTGCGCGTAGAGTCCCGGCAGGCGCACGGAGTGGATCGGCACCCCGGCGTGCACCTCGCCCCGCGCGGGTCCATCGGCCGGGATGGCCGGGTGCTCGAGCTCGGAATCCTGGCGCGCGCGGGCGATCGCGCGGGCGGTCTCGAGCGCCGTGCCGGAGGGCGCGTCGCGCTTGCGCTCGTGGTGCAGCTCGACGATCTCGGCGGAAGCGAGGTGGCGCGCCGCCTCGGCCGCGAAGCGCTGCAGGAGCATCGAGCCCAGGCTGAAGTTCGGCACGACGATCCCGCCCAGTCCCAGCTCGCGCGCGCGCCGGTCGAGCTCGCGGTTCTGCTCGAGGTCGACTCCGCTGGTCCCGATCACCGGGCGCACGCCGCACTCCAAGATGGCCAGGCCGTGCTCGAAGCCCAACCCCGCGCGGGTCACGTCCAGGGCCACGCTGGCGCCCGTCGAGGCGAGCGCCGCGGGCCAGGCGTCGGCCCGGCCGTACGCCGCGCGCAGCTCGAAGCCCTGCGAGCGCCGCAGGAGCTCGCAGGCGAAGCGTCCCACGCGGCCCGCCGCGCCGATCACCGCCACGGGCAGCACGGCCGACTCGGCGTTCACGGCGCAGGCGCCGCGCGGCGCAGCGCGGCCGCGACGATCCACAGGCACAGCTCCGTGTAGCCGATCCCCTCGCGGGCGGCCTCCTGGGGCAAGAGCGAGCGCGGGGTCAGCCCCGGAAGGGTGTTCACCTCGAGCAGCACGGGCTCGGCCCCCTGGGGCACGATGAAATCCGCGCGCGAGTAGCCGTCGCAGCCGCAGGCCTCGTGGATCCGCACGGCCAGCTCCTGCGCGCGGCGCGCCTCGGCGCCGTCGATCCCTTCGGGCGGGCACAGCTCGCGCGCGCCCTGCGCGCCGTACTTCTGCTGGTAGTCGAAGAAGCGCCCCTCGCTCGGGCGGATCTCGACCGGCGGCAGTGCGCGCAGGGCGTCGCCCCGGTTGCCGAGCACGCCGCAGGAGACCTCGACGCCCTCGACGAAGGCCTCCACCAGCGCGTCGTCGCCCCTCGCAAGCACCTGGTCCACGGCCACGGCGAGCTCGCCGGCGCCGCGCGCGACGGAGGTCGCGACCGACGAGCCGCCGCAGCGCGGCTTGACCACCCAGCGATCGCCGCCCAGCCCGGCGATCTGCTCCAGGACGGCCCCGCGCTCCTGGCTCCAACGCCGCGCGCTGAAAGCGATCCCCGGAGCCGTGGGGATCCCTTGCGATCGCGCCAGCGCGCGCGTCGCAGCCTTGTCCATGCACAGGGCGGAAGCGCGCACGCCGGAGCCCGTGTAGCGCCGGCCGCAGCTCTCGAGGAGCCCCTGCACGGTCCCGTCCTCGCCCGCCCCGCCGTGCAGCGCGAGGAAGAAGACGTCGACCTCGGCCAGCTCCACCAGGGCCGCGGGCGGATCCAGCTCGCGGGCACCGGCGAGCCACGACCCCGACGGCGAGATCTCGACCGAGAGCGCCCGGCGCGGGCCGCGGCCGGCGGCGGCGCTGGCTTCCAGGGCGCGCGCGACCTCGCGGCCCGAGACGAGCGAGATCTCGCGCTCGCTCGATCGGCCGCCCATCACGACGGCCACCGTGCAGCCCAGCAGCGCGGGCGAGCTGGCGCACAGAGGCTCCAACGCCGGGCTCACGTGTACAGCCAGCCGCGCTCGGTGACCCGCGGCTCGATCGGTCCGATCGCGGCGAAGGAAGCCTCGTCCTGTGCGAGCAGCGGATCCACCTCGACCGGCGGCACGCCGTCGGGACCCGGCGGCGGCAGCGGCCGGCCGGCGGCGGCGATCCAGCCCGCGTGCAGCCGGGAGATGTCGGCGCGCGCGGTGTCGGGCGAGTCCTCGCCGCGCGCGTTCTTGACCGGGCTGAACTCGCGCGCGCGCTCGACCTCGAGCACGACGCTGGAGGGGCTGCGCCCCAGGGCGTCGAACACGAAGGTCTCGAACTTCAGCCCCTCGCGCTCGAACTCGCGGCCGTCCTCGTAGACCTTCACGCGCTTGCGCGCCACGTGCCAGGGGAGGTCGAGCCCGCCGCGGGTGAGCTGTCCGACGAAGCCCACCGCGAGGACGTGGATCGCGATGTTGCCGGCGCGGAAGGTCAGCTCGCCCGAGCTCTCGCGCGCGTCGCGCAGCTCCACGGGCAGGTCGGAGTACTCGATGCACGCCAGCCGGCCGTCGACGCGGCCGAGCACGCCGACCTTCTCCAGGGGGTCGCGCTTGGCGACCGCCTTGCTCGACATCCCGGCGTTGGCGAGCACGTGCAGTCCCAGGAACAGCGGGTCGGCGGGCGGAGCGAGCGGGTTGTCCACCTGGAAGTAGGAGAGCTGCTCGATGCCGCGGCCGCGCGCGTCGGCCAGGGAGCCGGAATCGGCGAAGGCCGCGAGCGCGCCGCCGTGCCCGTTGGGCGCGAGGAACAGGGCGTCCGGCGCCCGCATCAGGATGCGCCCCTCGAAGTCCATGGCCGGGACCATCGCCTGGGTCAGGAAGCGCACGTCCTCGGGAGGCAGGCCGAAGTAGGCCTGTTCGGCGAAGAAGCGGCGGGTCTGGCCGTCGTTGTCGCGCGAGGTCATCACGTACCAGGGCGTCGCCACGCCGTAGCGCTTGCCCGCCGCGCGCAAGCGCCGTGCGTGGATCTCGAACAGCGACCAGCCGCTGACCGGGCCGATCGGGAGCGCGCCCTTGGGACCCTCGAGGCCCAGGCGCGAGGCCTGCCCGCCGGCCACCAGGAGGAAGCCCACCTGGCCGGCGCGCAGGAGCGTCTCGCCGGCCTCGACCGCCTCCCGCGCGCGCCGCTCCTGGGCGCCATCGCGGCGCAGCGGGAACACTTCGGGCGGCTCGATCTCGGCCGGCGCAGCCACGGAGCTCCCGCTCCTGGCGAGCTCGGCCAGGCGCTCGACCCGCTCGAAGTCGAGCGACTCCAGCTCGGCCAGGAGGCGCCCGCGGCCGGCGGCGTCCAGGCGGTCCCAGGAGCGAAAGACGTGGCCCTGCCCGGCGCGCTCCGCGCGCGCGCGCAGGCGCTCTTCGCGCTCCAGCCCGGGCGCTCTCGTGCCTCCCGTCGCCGGCCTGGGCGAGGGCTCCATGGGTGCTCCGCGCCCCGCCGTCCTCAGCGCCGCAGCGGCTCCTCGACGCGCGGCTCGTCCGAGAGGATCTCGAGCAGCTCGCGCGTCATCCCCTGCAGGGCTTCGAAGCGCTTCTCCAGCCGGATCTGCCGCCGCACGAGCGACTCCACCAGCGGCGGCAGGATCGCCTCGCGCACGTAGTTGTTGATCATGTTGATGATCTCGGCGCGGTTGGCATCCGGCAGCTTGTGGAAGTGGTAGTGGTACTTCGCCTGCAGGACGTCCTCGGTCACGTGCATGCACTCGCGCGCGATCTCCTCCACGCTCTGCTTGTCGTGCTCGGCGTGGAAGACGCTCAGCTTGTAGCTGTGCAACAGGTCCTGGAATCTCTTCTGCACGGGTCGCGATCCTCCGGAACGGGTTGGAGAAGAATCCTAGCAGAACCCACCCACGAAGGCCCCGCCAAGCTGCGGGCACGCAGGCAACGCTCAGCGAGAGCGCGAGCGATGCGAACCGAGAGTCGGGACGCGCTCGGCGCACATGGCCCGAGCACACCCTCCGGCCTTCGGGCGCGAAGCTCTTCCCCCCTGAATTCCGCGGTAGGTTCGGCGCTCGAGCGGCCGAACCGGACGCGGAATCCGGCGGCCGTACTCGGCAGCCGTTGTCGCCCGAAGGGCGCCTCTGCACGGCCCTAGGGCAAGAGAACCCCTCGACCTACCCCGCCTCCACCTCCCCGATGCACACCGACACGTTGTGCCCGCCGAACCCCAGACTATTCGACAGCGCGTTCCGGATGCGCATCGGCCGCGCCTCGCCCGGGACGTAGTCCAGGTCGCACTCCGGGTCGGGATGGACCAGGTTCCTCGTCGGGTGCACGACGCCGCGCTGCACCGAGCACGCCGTCGCCACCAGCTCCACCGCCGCCGAGGCCCCGAGCAGGTGACCGATCATCGACTTCGTGGACGAGATCGCCAGCTCGCGCGCGTGGTCCCCGAAGGCCAGCTTCAGCGCGCGGGTCTCGATGGCGTCGTTGTACTTGGTGCTGGTGCCGTGGGCGTTGACGTAGTCGACCGTGTCCGGGTCGATCCGCGCATGCCGCAGGGCTTCCTTGAAGGCGCGCGCCGGTCCGCGGCCGTCCTCGCGCGGCGCGGTGATGTGGAAGGCGTCGTCGGTCGAGCCGTAGCCCTTGACCTCGGCGTAGACCTTGGCCCCGCGCCGGCGCGCTCGCTCCAGCTCCTCGAAGACCAGGATCCCGCAGCCCTCGCCCATGACGAAGCCGTCGCGCTCGAGGTCGAACGGGCGCGATGCGCCCGGTGGGTCCTCGTTGCGGGTCGACAAGGCCTTCGCGGCGCAGAAGCCGGCGAGCCCCAGGCGCGTCGTCGCCGACTCCGATCCTCCGGTGATCACCAGGTCGGCGTCGCCGGTCTGGATCGCGCGCCAAGCGAGCCCGATCGCGTGCCCGGCCGAGGCGCAGGCGCTGGAGGTGGTGAAGGTCGTCCCCAGGAGGCCGTGCTCGATCGCCACCTGGCCGCTCACCGCGTTGGCCATGATGCGCGGGATGAAGTGCGGGCTGACGCGCCGCGGGCCCCGCTCCAGCATCACCAGGAACTGCTCCTCGATGCCGGTGATCCCGCCGATGCCGGTGGCGATGATGCAGCCGTAGCGCTCGCGGGCCTCTTCGCTCTCGCCCGCCAGCTCGAGCCCCGCGTCGCGCAGGGCATCGCGCGTGGCCACCAGCGCCCACATCGTGAACGGGTCGAGCTTGCGCTGCTCCGGGGCCGAGAAGTGCGCCGCGGCGTCCCAATGGACGCTGGCGGCGAAGTGGACCGGGTAGTCGCCGGTGTCGAAGGCGGTGATCGGCCCGACGCCGCTCTCGGCGGAGAGCATGCGCTGGAACGACGTCTCGACGTCGTTGCCCAGGGGATTGATCGTCCCCAGGCCGGTGATGACTACGCGTCGCATGGGCTAGGCCCGAGTCCGGGCGAGGGGGACGAGGTCCTGGGCTCCCCCGCGCGGCGGTTCAAGCCTTCGAGGCGATGTACTCGATGGCGTTCCCCACGGTCTGGATCTTCTCGGCGTCCTCGTCGGGGATCGAGATCTCGAACTCGTCCTCGAGCTCCATGACCAGCTCGACGGTGTCCAGCGAGTCGGCACCGAGGTCGTTGATGAAGGATGTCTCCTGCGTGATCTTGTCGGGCGTCGTGCCCATCTGGTCGCAGACGATCTTGATCACGCGCTCTTCGATCGAGGGGTTGGTCACCGCAGCGTCCTCCATGGGATGCCTGTCGCCGGTCAGGGTAGCGGAGCCGAGGGCGGGGGCCAATCCCCCGTCCCCGGCGTGGGACTCGTCGTTGGGCTCGCCGAGGGGCTCGCCGGGACGGCGCTCGCTATAGGCTCAAGCCTCCGTCGAGCACCAGGGTCTGGCCGGTGATGTACGCGCCGCCGGGTCCGGCCAGGAAATCGACGGCGAGCGCGACCTCTTCGGCGCTGCCGATGCGCTCGAGGGGGATCCGCCGCTCGAGCTCGCGCGCGGACTTCTCGTCCAAGGCGGCGGTCATGTCGGTCGCGATGAAGCCGGGGGCGATCGCGTTCACGCAGACCCCGCGCGACGCCAGCTCCTTGGCCGCCGAACGCGTCAGCCCGAGGATCCCGGCTTTGCTCGCGGCGTAGTTCGCTTGGCCGGGGTTGCCGGTCAGGGCGACCACCGACGAGATGTTCACGATCCGCCCGCGCGAGCGCATCAAGGCCCGCGCACCGGCGCGCACGAAGTTCCAGGTGCCCTTGAGGTTGGTCTCGACCACCTGGTCGAAGTCCTCCTCGCTCATGCGCAGGAGCAGCTGGTCGCGGGTGATGCCGGCGTTGTTGACGAGCACGTCGAGCCCGCCGAGCTCCTCGAGGACGCGCGCGACGAGGTCGGCGACGTCCTGGGTGCGGCGCACGTCGACGCCGTAGGCGCGCGAATCGCCGCCCAGCTCGGCGCAGGCGCGTGCCACTTCGCGGGCACGTTCCTCGGTGGTCGCGACGCAGGCGAGCTTCGCGCCGCGCCGCGCGAGCTGGAGGGCGATGGCGCGGCCGATGCCGCGCGAGGCGCCGGTGACCAGGGCCACCTTGCCTGCGAGGAAATGCTCGGGATCGGGGGAGGGCTCGCTCAAGCTGCGCGCGGAGGGATGCTCCGCGGGGTTGCGGATTCGACCGTCGGGGGCGGGGTAATGCAAGGGCGCGAGCCGGCGGCTGGGAATCCAGCCGCGTGTGAGCTGGATGGGCGCCTCTCTTGGGCGGTCGGGAGCCGAGGGTGCAAGCCTACAGGGGCGCCCTTCGGGCGCTTCGGCGGCCGAGTAC
>DATKBQ010000546.1:0-7295 GCA_035546375.1 Planctomycetota bacterium
CGGCGCGCGCGCCGTGCAGACGCCCTTCGGCGACGGATGGAAGTGCGTCGGCACCGGCGGCGTCGGGATCTTCCGCTTGCCCGTGTTGAAGACCGCGGCTTCCGGGACGGCGAGCTGGAAGCTGGACGTGAACGCGCCGCCGAGCCCGGCAGGGGCGATCACGGCCGGATCGACCTGGCACTTCCAGTTCTGGTACCGCGACGTGGGCGGCCCCGTGGGCAGCGGGTTCAACCTCTCGGATGCCCTGACGGCCACGTTCTGCCCGTAGGCGAGGTCGCCGCGGAGATGAATCCTCGTCACACCTTCCCGGTGACCAGCAGGCACTCGATCGGGCCGTTCCAGAGCCTGTGCATCTTGCTCTCGGGGAGCGCCAGCGCACGGGCCTGGTCGCGGTCGCCGCAGAGGACGGCGACGTGGAAGCCTGCGCAGCGCTCCCTGAGCACTTCGCCGAAGCGGCGAAACAGCTCGGCGGCCTCGCGCTTGGTCCCGACGCGCTCGCCGTAGGGCGGGTTGGTCACGATCCACCCGTTCCAGCCCTTGCGCGGCGCGAGGTCGAGGGCGCCGGCGACCTCGAGCGAGACGCGTTCCCCGAGCCCGGCGGCGCGCAGGTTCTCCCGCGCGCCCTCGATCGCCGCCGGATCGCGGTCGCTGCCGGCGATCACCAGCTTGCGAGGCAGCTCGCCCGCGGAGCGCGCGCGCGAGCGGACATCGCGCCACGCCGCCGCGTCGTGGCCGGGGAGCCGCTCGAAGGCGAAGCTCTCGCGGAGCGCGCCGGGCGCGAAGCCTCCGGCCAAGGAGGCGGCCTCGACGAGCAGCGTGCCGGACCCGCAGAAGGGATCGAGCAGCGGCGAGCGGCGGTCCCAACCGGAGAGCATCACCAGCGCGGCGGCGAGCGTCTCCGCGAGCGGCGCGCGGCCTTGGTAGCGGCGCCAGCCGCGCTTGTGCAGCGGCTCGCCGGACGTGTCGACCAGCAGCGTGCAGCGATCGCGCGCCAAGTGCGCGTGGATGCGCAGGTCGGGATCCTCGCGCTCGACCGACGGCCGCTCGCCCCAGGCCTCGCGGAGCTGGTCGACGACGGCGTCCTTCACGCGCTGCTCGACGAAGCGCGAGTGGTCCAGGGCCGAGCCGCTGGTGTGCGCGGCGACGGCCAGCGTCCCGCCGCGGGCCAGCCAGCGGCTCCAATCGACGCCGCGCGCGCCGGCGTACAGCGCGTCGGCATCGCTCGCGGGGAAGCGCGCCAGGCGCAGGAGCACGCGCACGGCGGTCCGCAGCCTGAGGTTGGCGATCCAGGCATCGCGCAGCGTGCCCTCGAACCGCGCGCCGCCTACCTGGCGCTCCACGCGCGCGAAGCGCCGCTCGCGCAGCTCGCGGTCGAGCAACGGCTCGAGGCCCGGGGCGCAAGTGGCGAAGAACGTCTCGCGCCCGCGCGCACCGCTCGCGTCGGGCTCGGCCTGCGCTGCCAGTCGCCCGGGACGTTCCACACCGTGGCGCCGCTCCGCGCTCGGCTTCTCCCGCTCGCTCTTCCGAGGACGCGCCATGGCTGGCCGCCGGCGTAGCACATCGTCGAGCGATGCAGAAGGCGCGGGCCCCCTCGCGCCGGATCGCGCCGCGCCCCGGCGGCCTCTCCCGCTCAGGGACCTTCGCGGTAAGGCTCCCCGGCCTCGTACAGCCGCAGGCGCGCGAGGAGTTGCTCCACCAGCCGCGCGCGGCTGCGCGCGTGCTCGAGATCGCCCGCGGCCTCGGCCTCGCGCCGGCCCGCCTCGACGATCGCCACCGCGCGGCGCTCGGCCGCGGCGGCCTCCTCGAAGGCGCCGGTCTCGGCCAGGGCGGCGGCGAGGGTGTCGAGGTGCTGCGGGTTCGGCGTCGCCGTTCCCTCGCACAGCCCGCGCGCGATCTCCAGCGCCTCGCGGCCGTCGCGCAAGGAGTCCTCGGGGCACGTGGCGAGCTGCCACGCGAGCTCGTTGGCGATCCCGGGGTCGTCCGCGAGGTGCCGGCGCGCCGAGCGCAGCGCGCCGAGCGCCTCGGCCCGCCGTCCCGCGCGCCACAGCGCGCGGCCGAGATCGCGCTGCACCCGCGCGTCGTCGGGGTTGGCGCGCAGCGCGAGCTCGAACTCGCGCGCCGCGTCGCCGAAGCTCCCGCCGATCGCGAGCACGGTGCCAAAGAGGCTGCGCGCCATGGCGTGCGAGGGGTCGAGCTCGAGCGTGCGCTCCAGCACCCGCCGCGCCTCGTCCAGGCGCCCGGCCTCCTTCAGCACCGCGCCGAGGTTGTAGTGCACGTCGACGCTCTCGGGCAGCGCCTCGCTCGAGGCGCGCAGCCGCTCGATCGCCTCCTCCAGGCGCCCGGCCTGCGCCAGGAGCCCGCCCAGGTTGTTGTGCGCTTCGACCGAGCGCGGGTCCACGCGCAGCGCGGCCTCGTAGGCCTCGATCGATTCGTCGATGCGCCCTTGCAGCGCCAGGACGCCTCCGAGCTGCGCGAGTGCAGCGGCCGATCCCGGCTCGATCTCGAGCGCGCGCCGGATCAGGCCCTCGGCCTCGGCGAAGCGCTGCGCCGCGGCCAAGAGCCGCGCCAGCTCGAGCAGCGCGGGCAGCGATCCCGGGTCCTCGGCCACGGCCTCCTGCCACTCGCGGATCGCCGCTTCGCCCTGGCCGCGCCGCTCGAGCTCGCCCGCCCGCGCCCGCCGCCAGAAATGGCTCACGCCCTCGCGCCATCCGATCTCGTCGCGCACGGGGTCGGGCAGGGCCGCCATGTCGATGCCCGCGCCGCCGCCGCCCTCGCCTGCCCTGCGCTCGTGCTCCGCCGCCGCCGGCTCGTCGCCCAGCGAGCGGCGGAGCTGCGCCATCTGGCGGTGCACCGCGGGCTCGCCGGGCGCGAGCCGCAACGCGCGCTCGAAGCCCTCCAGCGCCGCCTCGCTCTCGCCGCGCGCCAGGGCCACCCTTCCGAGCAGGAGCCAGCCGTTGACGCTCTCCGGGTCGAGCTCGACCGCGCGCCGCGCGTGGTCCTCCGCTGGCCCGAGCTCCTCGCGGATCAGGAAGCCGTGCGCGAGGTACACCTGCAGCGGGACGTAAGCGGGCTCGAGCTGGACCGCGCGGCGGAAGTGCTCCAGTGCGCGCGCCTCGTCGCTCGTGCGCCAGGCTACGCCCAGGTGGTAGGGCCAACGCCAGTCGCGCGGGTCGAGCTCGGCCGCCCGCTGGTAGCACGCGATCGCCTCCCCCGTGAGGCCGTGCACGTCGTAGACCGCCGCGAGCCGGCCCCAGGCCTGCGCCGATCCCGGCGCGCGGCGAACCTCGGCGCTGGCTTCCCCGATCCGCCGGGCGACCGGCCGCTCGAGGGAGGCCAGCTCGGGCGCCGGCAGCTCCGGAGCCGCTCCGCCGCGGCCGCACGAGGACCCCATCCCCGCCGCCGCCGCGCAGACCAGCGCGCCGAGGGAAGCGATCCGGGCCGCGCTCACCGCCCCTTCCCCCGCTCGAGCGTGCAGGCTCGATCGAGCTCCACGCCATCGAAGCGCTCCAAGGCCCCGTCCGGCCAGCGCACGAGCACCTCCTCGATCGCCTGCACCTGGCCGAGGCCGAAGTGCACGCGCGGATCCGAGCTGGACAGGTAGCTCGAGGCGGGCTGCACCAGCCGCACGTGGCTCCGGCCGCCGGCGCGCACCTCCACGCGCGCCCCGATGGCGTCGCGCGGCAGCGAGCCCTCGACCACCCGCGCCACGAGCCAGCGGCCGGCGCGCTCGGAGCCGTTGCGAAGGAGCGCGACGTGTCCGTCGGCACAGGTGAGGAGCACGTCGAGCGCGCCGTCTCCGTCCACGTCCCCCACCGCCAAGCCTCGGCTCACGCGCACCTCGCGCGTGAAGTCGCCGGCAGGCACCTCGCGGAAGCGGCCCCGTCCGTCGTTCACCAGGACCTGGTCCGGCTCGGCGTACGGGCTCCAGTGCGCGCGGATCCGCGCGCGCGGGTCGCTCACCGTGCGCAGCACGCGTCCGTTCGCCACCAGGACGTCCAGGTCGCCGTCCAGCTCGAGGTCGGCGAAGGCCGTGCCGAAGCCGGTGCGGTCCAGGCTCGGCGGTCCGAGCCCGCTGCCCAAGGTCGCGTCTTGCCAGCGGCCGGGCGAGGGCTCGCGGTAGAGCACGTTCGTCTCCTGCACGAGGTTCGTGGCGAACAGCTCGAGCCGGCCGTCGCCGTCCAGGTCGCCGGCCGCCAGCCCCATGCTCGCCTGCGCCGCGCCCGAGGCGCTGACCGCGAGCCCGAGCTCGCGCGCGCGCTCGCGGAACGTGCCGTCTCCGGCGTTGATCCAGGCGTGGTTCGGCTGGGCGTCGTTCGCCACGTACACGTCGGTGCGCCCGTCGCCGTCGAGGTCGAGGAAGATCACGCCCAGGCCCTTGCTGCGCGCGTTCGCGATCCCCGAGCTGGCGCTGATGTCCTCGAAGCGCCCACCGCCCAGGTTCCGGTACAGGCAGTCGGGCACCCCCTCGAACGAGTGCGGGCCGGCGTACTCCGGCCGCCCGGCGCGATCGGTCGAGGGTCTCGTGTGGAGGTAGTCGAGGTAGTTGGCGACGTAGAGATCGAGGTCGCCGTCGAGGTCGAGGTCGAAGAAGCCGGCCGACGAGCCCCAGGCAGGCTGTCCGAGGCCGGAGGCTCCCGTGCGGTCCTCGAACGTGCCGTCGCCGCGGCTCGCCAGGAACGTGTCCGGGCCGTAGTTCGTGACGTAGAGATCGGGATAGCCGTCGCCGCTGGCGTCGCCCACCGCGACCCCCATGCCGTAGCCGCGATCGCCCGCGCCCGAGGACTCCGTCGCGTCGCGAAAGCGCAGGCGCTCCTCTTGGATCCAGAGGCGGTTCGCCCCCTGCGGCGTCACCGTGCTCCCGTCCGCGGCGCGAAAGCCGTTGACCAGGTAGACGTCGAGGTCGCCGTCGAGATCGCAGTCGAAGAGCGCGCAGCCGGCGGCCAGGCTCTCGGGCATGAAGTAGTCGCCGGTGCCGCGGTCGGGCAGCGCCGCGATTCCCGCGTCGGCGGTGACGTCGGTGAAGGAAGCTGCCGGTCGGCCGCCGCCACTGCCTGCGGCGGGGCCTGCCGCCTCGGAGTTGCCCGAGCACGCCGCCAGCGCCGCGGCCAGCGCGGACCCCCAACCCCGGGCAGGCGACGCCGAGTGCCCATACATTGCCCTTACACATTAGCCGGAGGATGCGGCGCCGGTCCAGCGGCCCGGGCGGGCCAATACCGTGTGTCAGGCGGCGTAGCCCATCCATCGCGAAGGGAGGATTCGCCGTGAAACCCGAGCAGCGTCACGACAAGACGGTGAAGAAGGTCAGCTCGAGAACCTCCCCCAGCGGTCCGGCCGGCCAGAAGTACCTGGTCTCGGGCAAGTCGGTCTCCATGCGCCTGTGGGAGGACGAGGCGGCGGGCACGACCAAGCCCGAGACGATCCGCGACTACGAGACGGTCGGCTATGTCATCCGCGGCAAAGCCGAGCTCCATCTGGAGGGCCAGAAGGTGCTGCTCGAGGCCGGTGACTCCTGGCTGGTGCCGCGCGGCGCGAGCCACACCTACCGGATCCTGGAACGCTTCTCCGCGGTCGAGGCGACCGCGCCTCCGGCCCAGGTGCACGGCCGCGACGAGCCTTAGCCGGCACGGAAGACCGTGCGCGGGGCGACGCCGGTCGCCCGGGCCGCCCCGCAGGGAATCGTTCGCGCTGGGCGATCAGGGGTTGATCGTGAAGTCGATCGCGTTCGTCAGGCCGGTGTTGTTCGGCGGGGCGAAGCCCGGGTCGCGGAACCAGTACTGGCCGTCGACAGTCACGCCGCTCACCAGCGCCGGGTCCTTGCCCGAGGCGATGTAGGCGTTGAAGTCCATGCTGAAGTTGCCCGAGCAGGCCGCGACGCCGCCCGAGTTCTGCAGCGGGGTGCGGACCAGCGGCGGCGTCGCGCACAGGAAGCCACCCTGGAACGCGACCGCCTGCTGGCCGCTCTTGCTGTAGAAGAAGAGCCCGAACTTGTTGGGCTCGACCTGGCTCGCGGTGACGAGGAAGCCGCTGCCCGCCGACGCGCTCGGGTTTCCGGCGAATCCGATCGCCGGCACGCAGCCGTTCGAGCTCGTCTTCGCCGTGCAATAAGTCGTAGGTCCGCCGCCGATCGGGAGCAGGGCGTGGTTGTCGAAGTAGTTCTCGTCGGTCGGGACGCCCGTGCCGCCGGCGTAATCGTCGAGGCAGGCGATGGAGAGCACGCCGCCGCCCTGGCCGAACACGCCGTTCTGCCACGAGTAGGGCGGCGCCATCAGCACGCTGTTGAGGTAGACCTCGGTCACGTCGTTCGTGAGGTCGATGTCCATGCGGATCTCGAACCACTGGTCCTGCGGGTACGTGCCCTGGTTCGTGCCCACCGATCCTGCGTCGATGACCCAGGTACCCTGGTTGAAGACGATCTGGACCGACCAGTTGTACGGGCCGAAGTGGTTGTAGGTGTTGAGGACGAGCCAGTACGCGGGACGCGTCAGCGTGCTGGGCACGTACATCCAGCCCGTGAGCCGGTACTGGCCCGAGGTGTAGCCCGTGAACTGGCGGATCGTGTCCGCGTCGTTCCGCAACATCATGTACTTGGTGCCGTGCTGCGCCGCCACCGGCGTGCTCGCGACGGTGCCCGGGTTGACGTGGATCGCATTGTCCCACTCCTCCCAGCCGCCCTGGCCGGGCATCGTGGAACCCACGGCGTAAGCCTCGAAGCTGTCCGCCCAGGGACCCGGGCCTTGCGCGCGGGCGGCTCCCGAGAGCCCCGCGAGCACGAGGCCCGCGGCGAGCCAGGGACTCGATCGATTCACCATGTGCACACTCCTTGCCTGTCGGCTCGAGATTGCGTACGCGCTCCTCCGTCGCGCGGACACCCGCGCGGCAGGAACCTGATTATGCTCCCGGGCGGTCGGGAACGGGGGCCCTTTCCGATCGAGGAGCGTCGCCCCCCCCCGGAGGATCGCGGCAGCGGCATGGCGAGCCCCATCCGGGCGGGAGACGGGTGGCGGAACGAAGGCGGGGCGGCTCCGGTCGCCCGGGGCCGCCCCGCCGATGGAAACAGCTCGTCCTGCGCGATCAGGGGTTGATCGTGAAGTCGATGGCGTTCGTCAGGCCGGTGTTGTTCGGCGGGGCGAAGCCCGGGTCACGGAACCAGTACTGGCCGTCGACGGTCACGCCGCTCACCAGCGCCGGGTCCTTGCCCGAGGCGATGAAGGCGTTGAAGTCCATGCTGAAGTTGCCCGAGCAGGCCGCGACGCCGCCCGAGTTCTGCAGCGGGGTGCGGACCAGCGGCGGCGTCG
>DATKBQ010000547.1:0-4976 GCA_035546375.1 Planctomycetota bacterium
GACTTTCCCTCTTGTGCACGTCGATGCCAATATGGTCCATGGCTGGCCTCTCCTCTCTGCGGCGTTGACCGCGGGTCACTCTTGTGGGGCAGCATATGCCACCACGTCGAGCGGGAGGCCAGCCGGCTTCATCACATCTATCCTCGTTGCGCGGGGGTTGCGGGAGGTTGCAGACGGGTCCAGCCGCTTCGCGTAGCTCTTGAGCATCACTCCCGCCGAGTGGCCCGACTCCTGGCCGATCGAGGTCCGCCGAGAACCACGGAGGACTGACGAGGGCGAACCGAATACCAAGCGCAGAGAGTACGGCGATCGCTGCCGCTGCCGTAATGACGACCGGAATGCCCGGAGCGTCAACCCGGCGCGGCCAGCGCGCGCCCGCGGCGCATGAGAGGCGATGTCTCGAGCCCGCGGCGCAGACCGCCGTCGTCCAGGTCGGCGCAGGCGCGCTCGAGCCGGGCCACGACCGCGGCCCCTTCGCCCCGGGCCTCGAGGGATCGGCCGTCCCGCGACAGCAGCTCGCCGAGCGCCAGGCGCGCGTGGACCTCGGCCGGCAGCACGTCGAGCTCGACGGCGGTTTGCGCCACGGCGCGCCAGAGGGCCTCGGCTTCGGCGGCGCGGCCGAGCTGCAGCAGCGCGTAGCCCTCGAGCGCATCGAAGTCCAGCACGGCCAGGCGGTACTGGCCGCACACCTCCTTCATACGGGCCGCCGCGGCCAGCGCGCGGTCGGGCTGCTCGCGCCGGAGCGCCAGCTCGACCTGGGTGCGGAGGGCGTCGGGGAGCGGGAACGCGGTGTCGCCGGCGGTCTCGATCGCATCGGCCGCCAGGCGCTCGGCGCCGGCCTCGTCGCCGGTCTCGAGACAATGACGGCTCAGGGCGGCGAGCGTGTCGGCGACCCAGATCGGGGCTCCCAGCTCGCGCGCCAGCCCCAGCGCTTCGTCGAGCCAGCCCCGCGCGCCGGACCGGTCGCCGCACGCGTCGTGCAGGCGCCCGAGGTTCACGAGCATCATCGTCGTCCACTCCCGGTGCCGGATCTCCCGGGCCAGCGCGAGCCCCCGCCGTCCCTCTCGTGCGACGACGCCGAACCGACCGACGAGGACCCCGAACTGTGCCATGAGGCCGTGCACGAACGCCTCGGCGTGCTGGGCGCCCACGGCCTGAGCCATCGCGAGCGCCTGCTGGAGCAGCGGCTCGGCGCCCGCCCACCCTCGCACGAAGAACTCGGTCGACCCCAGCATCGCCACGACCGATAGCTCGGTCACACGATCGCCGATCGCCCGGAGCTTCGGCAGCGCCGCCTCGGCCCATGCGCGCGCCTGCGTGACGTGGCCCCCGATCCACGCGTTCATGGCGAGCATGTCCAGGGTCTGGGCCTCGCCGGCCACGTCGCCCAACTCGCGGTAGAGGCGCAGTGCCTCCTCGAGGTCGCGCTGGCTGTCGTGCAGGCGGGCGAAGTTCGCCGCGACGATGCCGAGCCGCGCGCGCGCCTCCGCGAGCGCCCGGCGGTTACCGGAGGGCTCGAGCACGGACACGGCGCGGCGAGCCAGCTCCAGGCCCCGCGGGTAGTCCCGGTGGCCGGCCCAGAGCATCGCGAGGGCGCCGAGCACGCGGCCCTGGGCGACGCGATCGCTCGCCCCCTCGGCCAGCGCGAGGCCGGTCTCGAGATCCTCGCGGGCCGCGTCGAAGGTGCCCAGGGTGGCGTGGACCGAGGCCCTCGCCTCCAGCAGCGACAGGCGCTCGCCGATGGCGAACCTCGCCCGCTCCGCGGCTGCGAGCGCCTGACCGTAGCGCGCGAGCGCGTCGCTGTTGGCGTAGGCGCGGCTCGCCGCCTCGGCCGCCCGCCGCGCGTGCGGGACGACCTCGGCCCACGCCTCGGCCTCGAGGTAGTGATGCGTGAGGACGGGCGCCAGCTCACGCAGCCGCTCTGGATAGACGTCCGCGAGGGCCTCGGCCGCCCGGCCGTGGAGGCCGCGGCGGTCGCGCGCGATCAGCGTGCCGAGCGCGACCTCCTGGGTGAGCACGTGCTTGAAGACGTAGACGGGCTCGTCGGCGTCCGGACGCCGACGCAGGAACTCGAGACGCACCAACGTGCCCAGCTCGGCCTCCAGCGTCGCGGGCGTCTCGGCGAGCCGTCCGAGCACGCGCGCGGAGAACTCGCGGCCCAGGACGGCGGCGGTCTGCAGCAGGCGCTTGCCGGTCTCGGGCAGGCGGTCGATGCGCGCCGTCAGGACGCCGTGGATCGTGTCGGGCACCGCGAGGCGCGGGTCGCGGGAGCCCTCGACGACGTGGGCCAGCTCCTCGAGGAAGAGCGGGTTGCCCTCGGCGCGCTCGAGGATCAGGCCCGCGAGCGGGTCGCTGGCGTCGAGGTCGGGCAGGACGGAGCGGACGACGCTCAGGCTGTCCGCGCCGGCGAGGGGCCCAAGCGCGATCTGGGCGGCGTACGAGCGGTCCATCCACGTGGGGTGAAAGCCCGCGCGGTACGTCGCCACGAGGAGGATGGGCGCGCCCGCGACGTCGTCGGCGAGCGACTCCAGGAAGGCCTCCGAGGTTCGATCGATCCAATGAAGATCTTCGACCGCGACCACCAGCGGCTGGGTCCGGCTCCGGCGGAGCAATACCTCGCGGAGGGCGGCGAACGTCCGGGCAATGATCGCGTCGCCGCCGAGCCCGGCGAGTCGGTCGTCGGCCTCCTTCACGCCGAGCAGCGCGAGCAGGTACGGGGCCCGGTCCTCGCCGAGGCCCAGGGCCTCGAGCGCCGCCTGCACCCTTGCCGCGATCTGCTCGGGCGTCGTGTCGGCCTCCAGCACGCCGCAGTCCTCACGCAGGACGTCGAGGAGGGGGAGGTAGGGTGTCGTCGCGCCGTAAGAGAGGCAGCGACCCTCGCGCCACTGCATCGCGCGTGCCGCGGCCACCCGTCGCAGCTCGAGGAGCAGCCGCGACTTCCCGACGCCCGCCTCGCCGACGACGCCGACGAGGCGCCCGTGACCGCTGGCGGCCTGCTCAAGGAGGACGTGGAGCGCGTCCAGTTCGCGGCCGCGGCCGACGATCGGGCTCGGCACGCGCGTCCCGACCGGATCGAGCGACGGGCGGCGCGCACCGGCGCGCACGACCCGGAAGACCGTCGCCGGTGCGCGGCGTCCGCGCACACCGGCCTGGCCGCACGGCTCGAGGTCCGCCTGGCCCTCGACGAGCCTGGCCACCGCGTCGCTGGCGAGGATCTCGCCGGGGGCCGCCATCTGCTGCAGACGCGCGGCGAGGTTCGTGGTGTCGCCCACGGCGGTATAGTCCATGCGGAGGTTGTCCCCGATGGCGCCGACCACGACGAAGCCGGTGTTCAGCCCCATCCGCACCACGAGCGTGACCGGCTCGCCCCGCTCCAGCTCCAGCGGCCGGGCGACGGCCGCGCGGATGTCGACGGCGGCGCGCAGGGCTCGCTGCGCGTGGTCCTCGTGCGAGATCGGCGCGCCGAAGAGCGCCATGAAGCCGTCGCCCAGGAACTGGTTGATCGTGCCCTCGTACCGGTGCACCGCGGCGAGCGCCAGCCCGAAGAAGCGGCTCAGCAGGTCATGCATGGCCTCGGCGCCGAGGCGCTCGGCGAGCGCGGTCGAGCCCACTACGTCGCAGAAGAGCACGGTGACCTGCTTGCGCTCGCCGGCCAGCGCGGCGCGGGAGGTGAGGATCTTCTGGGACAGGTGGGCGGGGGTGTAGCTCTCCGGGGTGCGGGCCGCGGCCGGGGGCGGGCGGTTGACCACGGCGACGGCCGGGGTGCCGCAGCCGGGACAGAATCTGGCCGCAGCGGGCAGCGCGGCGCCGCATCCAGGGCACACGCTCGTCAAGGATGCGCCGCACTCCGCGCAGAAGCGTGCGCCGTCCGGATTCCCGTGGCGGCAGCGTTGGCAGCGCATGCGGTCGGGGCTCGGGGACAGCTTACGGTCGGGCGCCCTGCAAGGTCAAGAGTGCGTATCGCGCCATCTAAAATGTTACCGAGCGGGCATCGTCGCGCCATTTGCGATGTTACTTTCCCCGGACCATGGAGAACGCCATCGTGAGTGCGCAAAGCAAGCGAGAGTACGTGCAAGCGATCTACCAGCGGTACCGGCGGGCCCGCCGCCCGGACAAGCAGCGCATCCTCGACGAGTTCTGTGAGGTGACGGGCTATCACCGCAAGCACGCCATCCGCGTGCTCACCGGGCCCGCCCCCGGGGCCGCTCGCCCCCCGCGGCGCCGGGCGGTGCGGTACGGCGCCCCGGTGATCGAGGCGCTGCGCGTGATCTGGACGGCCGCGGGCTACCCCTGGTCGTGGCGGCTCAAGGCCCTGCTCCCCCTGTGGCTGCCTTGGGCCCGCCGCCGGTTGCGCCTGCGCCCAGCGGTGGAGCAGCAGTTGCTCGCCATCAGCCCCCGGCAGATCGATCGCCGCCTGGCCCCGCACCGACGGGCTCTGCTCAAACGGCTCTACGGGCGCACCAAGCCGGGCACCCTGCTCAAGCACCACATCCCCCTCAAGACCGATCGCTGGGACGTCGCCATCCCGGGCTTCACGGAGATCGACCTCGTCGCCCACTGCGGCAGCCTGGGCGACGGCGAGTTCGTGCACTCGCTCAACCTCACCGATATCCACACCACCTGGGTCGAAACCGCCGCCGTCCTGGGCAAGAGCCAGCACGCGGTGCAAGGCGCGCTCGAGGAGCTGCGCCAGGCCCTGCCCTTCCGGCTGCGCGGCATCGACTCGGACAACGGCTCGGAGTTCATCAATCAGCACCTCTGGGACTACTGCCAGGCGCAGGAGATCCAGTTCACGCGCGGCCGCCCCTACAAGAAGGACGACAACGCCCACATCGAACAGAAGAACTGGACCCACGTGCGCAAGCTCCTGGGCTACGTCCGCTACGACAGCCCGGCGGCGACCGCGGCGATCCACGCCCTCTACCGGCACGAGCTCCGCCTCTTGCACAACTTCTTCCTGCCCTCGGTCAAGCTGC
>DATKBQ010000548.1:0-4900 GCA_035546375.1 Planctomycetota bacterium
CGAGCGCGGGCGAGCTCCACGCCGAGCGCGCCGCGCCGCCGCCGTCTCCCGCCGGCGGAGCGCTTCTTGGGGTGACCGTGAAGGCGGGATTGCCGGTCCAGTTGCTCGAGAGCACCGGCTCCGGCGCCGCGGCCGGCGCCGGCTTGACCGAGCCCCCCAGCGCCGGATCGCCGGGCAGCCCCGACCCGCGCGGCGCGCGCTCGCCGCCCATCTGCGCGGCGCGCTCGTGGTCTCGCCGGCGGATCGTCTCCCAGTCGCGGCGCACGTAGGCCACGCGCTTGACGTTGATCAAATGCCGCGCGGTGATGTTGTCCGAGGTGATGTTTCCGGCCTGCGGACCGCAGCCCAGGCTCATCGAGGGCACGAGGTTCGTGCTGTAGCCGACCGCGCCCTGGGAGCACGGCCCGTTGACCAGGATCCGGTTGGCGGGCTTCTCGAGGAACCAGGCCTCGAGCACGCGCTCGTCGCGCGCCCACACCGAGCAAGTGTGGCCGAGCCCGCCGTAGCGCAGGGTCTCCATGGAGATCCGGCAGCCCTCGCGCCAGCCATCGGCCAGGTGCACGGAGAGCACCGGCGCGAGGATCTCGATCGACAGCGGATGCTCCGGGCCGACGCCGTCCTGATGGGCGAGCAGCACCGTCGTCTCGCGCGGCACCGCGAAGCCCGCCTTCTCGGCGATCCACCAGGGATCCTTCCCGACGACGTCGGGGTTCATGTGGCCGCGGCGGTTGCACAGGCTCGCGAGCTTCTTGGTCTCCTCGGGGCTGCACACGTGGGCGCCGCAGCGCTCCATCTCGGCCAGCAGCGCCTTGGCGATCGGCTGGTCGAGGACGATCGCCTGCTCCGAGCAGCACAGGGTGCCGTTGTCGAAGCTCTGGCTCTGGACCAGCGTGCGCGCGGCGAGTGCGACGTCGGCGGAGCGGTCGACATAGGCCGGCACGTTGCCCGGCCCGACGCCGTACGCGGGCTTGCCGGAGGAGTACGCGGCGGTAACGAGCCCCGCCCCGCCGGTCGCGAGCACGATCGAGACCTTGGCGTGCTTCATCAAGGCGCCAGTCGACTCGATGGTCGGGTTCGACAAGCACGTGACCAGGTCCGGCGGCCCGCCGGCGCGCTCGATCGCGCGGCGCAGGACCTCCACCGTCTCGCCGATGCAGCGCCGCGCGCGCGGGTGCGGGCTAATCACGATCGCGTTGCGGCCCTTGACGGCGATGATCGCCTTGAAGAGCGCGGTCGAGGTCGGGTTCGTGGTCGGGATGATGCCGGAGACGACGCCGACCGGGGTCGCGACCTCGATCACGCCGGCGCGCTCGTCGCGCGAGATCACGCCGACGGTCTTCTCGGCGCGGATCGACTCCCAGGTGCCCTCGGCGCCGAACAGGTTCTTCAACACCTTGTAGTGCACGCGGCCGATCCCGGTCTCCTCGACCGCGAGCCGCGCGAGGTCGTACGCCGCCCTCGCTCCAGCTTCGGCCATGGCCTTGCACAGGGCGTCGGTCTGCGCCTGCGTGTAAGCGTGGACGGATTCGCAAGCGCGCCACGCGCGCTCGACGAGGTCGCGCACCTCCTGGAGCGCGCGCAGGTCGGGATCGAGATCTCGCACGGTGGGACCCGCCGCGGATCAGCCGCTAGTCGGCGCTCGCCTTCTCCTTCTCGCGCCCGCCCTTGCCCGCGGGAACGGGATGCAGCGGCGGCAGGATGCGCCAGAGCTGCTCATGGGGCCGCGGGATCACGTGCACGCTGACCAACTCGCCGACGCGCCGCGCGGCCGCGGCGCCGGCATCGGTCGCGGCCTTCACCGCGCCGACCTCGCCGCTGACGAACATGGTGACCAGCCCGCCGGTCGCGCGGTGCTGCCCGAAGAGCACGACCTGGGCCGCCTTGACCATCGCGTCGCCCGCCTCGATCGCCCCGATGAGACCCTTGGTCTCGATCATCCCCAGTGCGTTGTATTCCATGGGACCCCTTGAGCCGCTCCCCGACGGGTAGGAGAGGGCCTGAACGGTCCCCTTTGCGCTTCCCCGCACGGAGTGCGGAGTGTAGGGCGCGGCCCGAGGGGGCGCAATGAAAGAGGGCCTGCGGGAAGATGGTGTGCGGCTGAGGTCCTTTCGGTGCTCGGTTGATAGGTGAATCGCGGTTCGCGGGCCGGTCGAGGTCACGCTCCCGGCGGAAGCAGCCGGTCGCCGCGAGCGCGCGCTTCGCTCGTTCGCGGCCGAGGAGGTCTGATCCCCCGCGCGGTCTGGCAGGCGGGAATGCGCGTCCAATGGCCTCGAATGACGGAGCTAGCCGGAGCGCTGGGGGGCGGCTCCGGGATTTCCGCCGCCTGCCAGCTCTGAGGCTCCACGAGCGACTCGACCGGCCGGGAGCGCCCTCGAGATTGCCGAGCTAGGATCGCGGCACGCTCCGCCGTCGGCTCTTCGAGGTGGACGCTAGCAAGGCTGTCGATGAAACCCTTTGCGATCGCCCGCTGCTTCCTCGCCTCACTTTGCCTGCTCGGAGGCTGTTCCAAGGCGCCAAGCGTCCAACCACCGGACGCCGCACCTTTGAAGGTGGTGATCGACCACGATCTGCAGCCTTCGGACGCATGGCGACTTGGGCGTCAACCTGCAGAAGATGGAAGAAACGATTGGATCGAGGTCGAGTCGCTCCTCGAGCACCGTCGCCATCACATCGTCATCTCCATCTACGCCGACACGTTCCGCCACGTGACGGAGTTCTGGTTGTCGGGACAGGGCGAGACTGAATCCTCGATCGTGGCCCGGGCGCAGTCGATCGAGGTGCCAACGGGATCGACTTGGCGCATGAGAGATCTCGAAGGAACGGCGAGGATCAACCCGGGTGGGGTCTCGGACGCATCCGCTGAGGAACCCTTGGTGGTCCTCGAGTACGAGGTGACCGGCGATCACAGCGGAAGCCCGGTGACGTGGCGCGGCAAGGTTGCCGTGCCAAGGGTGCAATGACCTTCGGGCTTCCAGATGCGATGGCGCACGAGTCACATTCGTTGATCTGAACCCCAGCGGCGCTGGGCAAGTGCGGGCTCTTGTCCGAGCGCATGGCGAACTCGCCGGCCTGCTCGGCCAAGAGGGCATGACGCGGCGCGCCCTCGGTCGCAGATACCCCCGCCCCCTCCCGGGCAGGGGTACGCGAGCCGCTCTCCTCGACCCTTGGGATGCCGGGTGGTCCGCGCCGAGGTTTCGTCCTAAGCTGGCTCCTCCCCGACCCTGCCGATGGCCTTCAGCGACAAGTCCCCGATGCAGCCGACCTCCCGCGTACGCGTACTCGGTTCGGTCCTCGCGATCGTTCTCTCCTCGTCCCTGGCGCTCGGACAGGACTCCCGCCCCGGCGTGCGCGAGGGCGAGCAGGGCATTCCTCCCGGATGGGTGCTCCACCAAGCCCCCCACCCCAGTCCCAGCGCCGCCTACGCCTGGCTCGAGGTCGTGCTGGAAGCCAGCGCCCGCGACGTCGAGCGCCTCGGCGCGCGGCCGACGATCCTCTCGCGCGAGATGGCGATCGCCGTGACCTCGATGTACGACGCCTGGGCCGCCTACGACGACAAGGCGGTCGGCACGCGCCGGGGTGGCGAGCTGCGCCGGCCTCCCGAGGAGCGCACCGAGCGCAACAAGGAGGTCGCGATCGCCTACGCGGCCTATCGCGCGCTGCTCTATGTCTATCCCCACGACTCGGCCTGGATCATCGAGCAGATGCGTGCCGCCGGGCTCGATCCCGACGACGCGACCACCGACCCCGCCAAGCCGCAGGGCATCGGCAACCTCGCCGCGGCGGCCGTGATCGACTACCGCCGCCGCGACGGGGCGAACCAGCACGGGGACGAGGTCGGCTCGAACGGCGAGGCCTACTCCGACTACACCTTCTACGAGCCGCGCAACCCCAGCGACCGGATCGCCGACCCCGACCGCTGGCAGCCGCTGCCGTTCGCCGATGGCAAGGGCGGCACCTTCTTCCCCGGCTTCCTCACGCCGCACTGGTACCGCGTGAAGCTGCTCGCGCTGGAGCGCGCGGACCAGTTCCGGCCCGGGCCGCCGCCGCTGGTGGGCACGCCCGAACTGGAGCGCGAGGTCGACGAGTGCATCGCGATGAACGCGAACCTGAGCCTCGAGGAGAAGGCGATCGTCGAGTTCATGCGCGACGGCCCGCGCTCGACCGGTCAGTCGGGACACTGGCTGCGCTTCGCCCAGGACGTCTCGCGAAGAGACGGGTACGACCTCGACCGCGACATCAAGCTCTTCTTCTGCATCGCGAACACCGCCCTCGACACCTTCATCGCCGCCTGGGATTCCAAGCGCTGCTACGACAGCTCGCGGCCCTGGACCCTGATACGCCACTACTACGCCGACAAGGAGATCGTCGGGTTCCTCGGTCCCTGCCAGGGCTTCGGAAGGATCCCGGCCGAGCGCTGGCACCCCTATTCGCCGGCGACGTTCGTGACGCCGCCGTTCCCGGGCTACGTGTCCGGCCACAGCACGGTCAGCGGCGGCTGCGCGAAGCTCTTGGAGCTGTTCACGGGCAGCGACCGCTACGGCGCGATCGCGCGGTGCGAGGCGGGCATCTTGACCGAGCCCGACTGCGGCACGAGCTTCATGCAAGCCCGCGACGGCGTCGAGCCTGAGGGCATTCCCTCGTCGCGCGCCATCGAGCTCGAGCTCCCGACCTTCAGCGCCACGGCCGAGATGGCCGGCATCTCGCGCGTTCTCGGCGGCTACCACATCCAGGCCGACAACGTCGAAGGCCTCGCGCTGGGCCGCAAGGTCGCCGCCTACGCCTGGCCCAAGTTCCAGGCCTACTTCGCCGGCACCGCGCAGCCCCGCGACTGAAGACTGAAATACCGAACCAGGTTCGATTCTTCAGCCTGCCGCTATTCCCTCGCACTCTCCGTGCGGCT
>DATKBQ010000549.1:0-3158 GCA_035546375.1 Planctomycetota bacterium
GCGCGCGCGCAGGGTGCGGTCGATCATCTGGGCCTGGACGTCGTCGAGCAGGATCTCGATCGCGGCGGGGTTGCCTTGGGCGCTCAGCGCGTTCAAGACGCGCGGGAGCAGCGCAGGATCCTTGCGCAGGCGCTTCTTCTCCACGCGATAGAAGCCCTTCAGCGCGGCGAACGACTCGGGGTGCGGCATGCGCCCGAGGGCTTCGATGGCCTCGACGCGCACGGCGGGCTCCTTGCCCTTGAGGCCCTTGACGATCCAGGCGATGACGCGCGCGTCGAGCACCTCGCTGCCCGCGCGGATCGCGCCGATGCGGTCGGCCATCTCGCCGGCCTTGAAGGCCGCCTCCAGGGCGGACACCGCGGCCGCGATGCGCTCGGGCTCGGGCGGCCGGAGAGGGTCTTGGGGGGCCGGGGCGAGCCAGAGAAGAGCCGCGAGCAGGAGCGAGACCATGTCCACCTTCCTCGACGGGCGCCGCGCCGCACGGTTACGCGGAAATCGCGGAAGAGGGCCGCGGGTCGCGTTCCTGGGGGACCCGGACACTAGCACGCCGGCGGGAGGAGCGCACCGCCGGGCCGCCGCAGGATCCGCGCGAGCCACGCGAGCCAGCGCGGGAACTTCTCGCGCAGCCAGGAGCCGTGGGCCGGGGGCTCGACGCGCCGCGTGCGCGGGTCCGCGCAGGGGTCGAGGTCGGCCGCGAGCCGCGCGGCGCCGAGCAGGGTGGCCTCGCGGGTTTCCAGGAGCTCGACCTCGCGGCCGAGGACCGCGGCGAGGGCCGCGGCGACGAAGGGATCGCGGGTGAGGCCGCCGCCCAGGAGGATGCGGGTGCTCGCGAGCGCGCCGAGGTCGTCGAGCTGCGCGCGGGCGCGGAAGACGAGGCCCTCGAGCACGATGCGGCGCTGCTCGGCCGCCGGGAGCTCCCGCGCCGCTGCCGAGAGCGCGAAGCCTTGGCTCGGAAGCCAGTGCGGCGCGCCCACGCCGTTCTCGTCGGGCAGGCAGAACGCGTCCGGCGCAGGGTCTGCGGCCGGAAGCCCCGTCGGCCCCTCGGCGAAGCGCGCCGCGGTCGCGCCGCCCGCGTTGATCGTCCCTTCGAGCGCGTACAGGGTCCGCGCGCCGCCGCACAAGGGACCGGTGAGGTATCCCGGACGCTCGAGCCGCCGCTCGCCGCTCGGTCGCAGGACGAAGCTGCCCGTGCCGAAGTTGACGAGCGCGCCGTCCTCGCCGGGGCTCAGGACGGCGAGCACGCCCGCGGCTTGGTCGGAGAGGCTGGCGCGCAGCTCGAAGCCGTCCAGCGCGAGCGATCGCCCCGCGCTCGGGACGATCTCGGGCAAGAGGGCACGCGGCACGCCGAAGGAATCGAGCAAATTGTCCGACCAGCCGCCGCTAGCGAGGTCGACGAGCAGCGTGCGCGCGGCCATCGAGAGGTCGGTGACGTGCGCGGCGCCGCCGCTCCAGCGCCAGGCGAGCCACGTCTCGAGCGTTCCGAAGAGGAGCTCGCCCGCGCCGGCCCGGCGCGCGAGCGCGGAATCGCGCTCGAAGAGCCACGCGAGCTTCGGACCGACATAGTGCGGCGAGAGCGGCAGGCCCGTCGCGTGCTTCACCACGGCCTCGCGCTCGGCGTGCCGCTCGCACCAAGGCGCCGCGCGCCGGTCCTGCCAGGAGACGATCGGCGTCAGCGGCGTGCCGCTCGAGCGCTCCCAGAGGAGGAAGCTCGAGCGCTGGCAGGCGACGGCGAGCGGCGTGGGCTCGGCCCGCGACCCGCGATGGGGATCCAAGAGATCCTTCGCGGCCCGCGCATAGGCGAACGGATCGACCTCGCGCACCGCGCCGGCACCCGACGGCTCCGGCGCCGCCGTGGAGCCGAGCACGTCGAGCTCGCCGCGCGCGCCGAGCCGCGCCAGCTTGACCCGCGTCGTGCCCAGATCGAGCGCCAGCGCGCCGGCGCCGCTCACGGCGAGTCGGCGGGCTGCTCGGCGGGCGGCGCGATCGGCTCGGGCTGCGCGCCGTCCTCGAGCCCGTCCGGCGCCGGCGGCGCCGGCTCGGGCGGCGGCTCGGCGGAAGCCCGCAGCGCGCCGATATGAGGCGATTCGACCGGGCGCAGCTCGACACCGCCCGTGCCGCTGTCGAATTCGCCCGGCGGGACCGCGCCGATCCCCGGCCGCGCTGGCTGCGCCGGCGGACTTGGCCGCAGCCACAGGACCATCGCGATGACGGCGGCGAAAGCCGCGATCAACGCCCCCGACGCGATCGAGAGCTTCACGGGCGGATTGTACCGTTCACGTCGGTGGCCCGGCCGGGCCGGAGCTTCATCGTGCGCTGCCATCGCCGGCGGGTCGTTTCTCTTCTGTCGACGAGCAATGGAGACGTAGGATCGTTCTCCTGGATCAACGACCCTCTTCGTAGCCGTGTCGGTCATCCGGGCTGGCATCCACCGGATCCTCACGCGGTCGTGGGCACCCAGCACCAGCCTGAGCGACGCGGTCATCTCCCAGATTCTTCTGTGTTCACTCTTTCGGCTTGTTCAGCCTGGATGAACATGACAGAAAACTGAACAACGGCAACGGGAGGAGGGTCACCGACGCCCTTCCTGCATGTAACCGCGAAGCTCTTCGCGCGTCACACCGGGTGCGAAACCTTTCGAGAGCTTGCGGAGCTCTTCGAAAATGGCATCCACGGCTAGTGCGTCGACCCCTTCCGGGGTCTCAGGGACAAGACGAGCCACGGGTTGTCCATGGCGCGTGATGATGACCTCCTCGCCGGCGGCAACGCGATCAGCGAGTTCGCAGAAGCGGTCCCGGGCTTCGGAGATCTCGAATCTCCGGGGGCCTCGCTCGGGGCTCGGTTCCATGGCTCTGCGAGCACTCTAGCGTGACCTTGCCGGGATTGCAGCTGGTCGGTCTCCGTCGGCCGGCACTCGCCGAGGACGGTGCGCGGGCCCCTACGCCCCCGGCATCACGAAGCCCTGCGAGGGCGGGATCGGCAGGCGCTTCGGCAGGCCGGGCGTCGGCCAGAGGCCGAAGACCGACGGGGACGGGCCGCCGGCGTTGAAGGCCAGCTCGCCGCTGGGCAGGAAGTCCAGCGCCGGGCCGTAGAACAGCGGGCGGTTGGTCAGGAGCTGCACGCCGCCGCCGGTCACCTTCACACGCCACAGCAGCTCGCTC